>NZ_DAOLGP010000015.1:0-83873 GCF_035329545.1 Candidatus Neomicrothrix sp. | reverse complement strand
CTCCGGCGAAGAAGGCTCCGGCGAAGAAGGCTCCGGCCAAGAAGGCTCCGGCGAAGAAGGCTCCGGCCAAGAAGGCTCCGGCCAAGAAGGCTCCGACAACGCCCACCCCGTCGAGCACGCCCGACGCGTAGCTGCGTTGCGGCCGGTCGAGCCGGTACTCGGCAGATGAGACGCCGTCTGGACCGGTCGATGGTGCGTCGCGGGCTGGCGGCCGATGTCGACTCGGCGTCCGAGCTGATCGCCGCCGGGCTGGTGCTGGTTGGAGGCGCGCCGGCTCTGAGCTCGCAACGGCTGACCGACGACGGCGAGCCGGTTCGCTTCGTCGCCGACCGACGGTTTGTCGGACGTGGCGGTGACAAGCTGCGCCACGCCCTTGATGACTGGGCGTTCGACGTCGAGGGCATACGCGCCCTCGACGTCGGATCGTCCACGGGAGGATTCACCGACTGCCTGCTCCAGAACGGAGCCGCAGCGGTCGTCGCCGTCGACGTGGGCACCCATCAGTTGCATGAGCGGCTGAGGGACGACCCTCGCGTCACGGTGCTCGAGCAGACCGACATCCGCTCGCTGGACCACGAAGCGGTCGCCGCTCCGTTCCCGATGGTGACCGTCGACGTCTCGTTCATCTCGGTCTGCTCGATCATCGAGTCGCTGGCGGCCCTGACCGCCCCCGACGGCGATCTGGTCGTCCTGGTCAAACCCCAGTTTGAGGTTGCGCGCAGCGATGCGTCCCGCGGTCGTGGGGTGATCAGGGATCCGCGTCTGTGGCGCTCGGCGCTCGGCGCGGTCGAACGCTCCGCCGAGGATCGCGGGCTGAGGGTTGTCGGGGCTACGGTCTCGGCCGTGAGAGGCGCACAGGGCAACACCGAGTTTTTCGTGCGCTTTCGCCACGACGGTTCCTCAGAGGTGCCCGCGCTTGGCGACGGGTGGATCGACACTCTGGTGACGTCGACCAAACCCACAGACGAGGACATCGGTGCCGCCGATGGCTGAGCAGCGAACGCTGAAGCGCATCGGGGTGGTCGTCCATCAGGATCGACCGCTTGCCGCCGAGCTGGCGGCACGGGTGATCGCCTGGTCCGAGGCGCTGGGGGCGACGGTCATGTTGACCGACGCGGATGCCCGGGCGGCCGGCGCCCCCTCGCTGGCGGTCGAGAGCGAGCAGTTGGTCACCGCCGACGTCGTCGTCGCCATCGGCGGCGATGGAACCGTGTTGCGAGCGGTCGGGATGGTGGCCGACGCCGGGGTTCCGTTGGTGGCCTTGAACGCCGGTCAGCTTGGATATCTGGCCGACGTCGCCCCCGAACGGGCGGAGTGGGCGCTCGACGAGTTGGCCGCCGGGAGGGGCCGCCTCGAGGAGCGCATGCGGGTGCAGGCGACGGTCACTCCGGCTGCGGGCGACCCACAGACGCCGATCTCGACCCGCACCGGCCTGAACGAGGTGGTGGTCGAGCGCTCGCTGACCGGGCACACCCTGCGACTGCGGGTGTACCTGGACGGCGAGTTCTTCACCTCCTATGTCACCGACGGGATGGTGGTGGCCACCCCGACCGGGTCGACCGCCTACGCCCTCTCAGTGCGCGGTCCGATCGTCGCCCCCACCCACCGGGCGTTGGTGATGGTGCCGGTGGCGCCCCACCTGTTGTTCGATCGGGCGATGGTGCTCGAGGCCTCGTCCACCGTGGAGCTCGAGGTGGTCGGTCACCGTTCTGCAGTCCTGTCGGTCGACGGCCAGTCCGGAACCGAAGTGGCACCAGGCGGCCGGGTGTGCTGCTCGATGGCGCCGGTCCCGGCCCGCTTCATCCGCTTCGAGCAGCTGCGCTTTCACGACGTCCTGAAGCGCAAGTTCTCCTTGGCCGACCGCTGAGCTACCCCCGGAACGCCCGACCGCGACGACGACGGTCCGGCTGCGCAGCCACCAGCCGTCGCCGGGCCCCATCGGGTACCCGGGGGAGCCCTACGATGGTGGGCACCCATGTTGGATGAGCTGGCAGTGACCGATCTGGGCGTTATCGCCCATGCCCGCTTGGATCTGCGCGACCACATGACCGCCCTCACCGGAGAGACCGGCGCCGGAAAGACGCTGCTGCTCGGTGCACTCGAGTTGCTTTCCGGCGCACGGGCCGACGCCACGGTGGTGCGGACCGGTGCGGACCAGGCGGTGGTCGAGGGACGCTTCTCGACCGAATCCGGCGACGAACTGGTGCTCCGACGGGTGGTCCTCCGCGAGGGCCGCAGCCGGGCGTATCGCAACGGCGAACTCGTCACGGTGGGCGAGCTGTCTGCGGCCGCTGAGGGGCTGCTCGAGATCCACTCCCAAGGTGCCCAACTGGCGCTGACGACGACAGCGGTTCAACGTCGGGCGCTCGACCGATGGGCGGCCATCGACCTGACCGAGCTGTCCGACGCCGACGCCGAGGCCGCAGCGTTGCGGTCCCAGCTCGGCGAGCTGGGTGGCGACGAACGGGCCCGGGTGCGCGAGATGGACCTGTTGGGGTTTCAGGTGGATGAGATCGATGCGGCCGGCCTGGGCGACGCCGCCGAGGACGCGTCGCTCGCCGCCGAGGAATCGCTGCTCGCCGATGCGGTCGGGCATCGGGAGGCGGCGGCCATGGCCCTGGGCATCGCCTCCGACGAGGGCGGCCTGTCCGACGCCCTCGCCGCCATGGCCGGCGCCCTCGCCGACCGCAAACCCTATGAGGACGCGTTGGCGCGGGTGCTCGCCCAGCAGGCAGAACTCGCCGACCTGACCAGCGATCTTCGCAATCAGGCCGAGACGATCGAGGACGACCCCGAACGGCTCGAAGCCATCCGCCTGAGACGCGTCGAGCTACGCGATCTGTGCCGCAAGTACGGCGAGACGCTGGCGGATGTCATCGCCTTTGGCGACGAGTGCCGTCGGCGTCTCGACGAGCTGACCAATCGGGAGCGCCGCGCGGCCGAGCTGGAGGACGAACTCGCCCAGGCCACCGCCCGCCGCGACCGGGCCGCCGCCAAGGTCGGGGCCGCCCGCCGGGCCGCCGCTCCCAAACTGGCGGCGGAGGTCGAGGGCCGGCTGGCCGCGCTGGCGATGCCCCAGGCGACCCTGCAGATCGAGGTCGGCGAAGAGGATCCAGGCGACCGGGTGGAGTTTCGCCTCGCCGCCAACCCGGGGATCGACCCGGCACCGCTGCAACGGGCTGCCTCGGGCGGCGAGCTGTCCCGGGTATTGCTGGCGCTCAGGCTGGTGCTGTCGGGCGGCCCGGACACGATGGTGTTCGACGAGGTGGATGCCGGCATCGGCGGCGCAACCGCCCTCGAGGTGGGCCGTGCCCTGGCGGAGGTGGCCGAGGGCTCGCAGGTGCTGGTCGTCACCCACCTGGCGCAGGTGGCCGCCCACGCCGACCAACAGGTGCGGATCGCCAAGTCGATCGGCGAGGAGGCGACGACGACGACCGTCGAGCCGGTCGATGGCGAGGCTCGCCTGGCCGAGCTGGCGCGCATGTTGTCGGGAACGCCCGACTCGACGGCGACCCGTTCGAACGCCGAGGAACTGCTGGCCCGGGCGAGCAGGCCCGCCGTTGCGGAGAGGCACTGATGGCGTTGCGCCCGTCGAAGTCCCAGGCGCGCAGCGACGAGGAGTCGCTGGCGGCGCGCGCCCACATCATCGGTGAGGCCAAGGTCGACCGGCGCACCAAGGACCTCGTCCAGCGGCTCAAGCCGGGCGACATCGCGGTGATCTCCCATACCGATCTCGACGTCGTGGCGGCCGAAACCCTGGTCGAGGCCCGCCCGGCAGCGGTGATCAACGCCGACGCCTCGTCGTCGGGGCGTTACCCGAACCAGGGGCCGCTGCTGGTCATCGGGGCGGGGATCCCGTTGGTCGACCGCTGCGGTCCGGACGTGATCGAGGAGATCGCCGACGGGGACCAGGTTCAGGTGGTCGGCGCCGAGGTCTACCGGGGCGACGTGTTGATCGCCCGAGGTGTCGAGGAGACCGTCGAGACCATCGCCGTCAGCCACCAGCTGGCCATGGACGGCCTCGACGCCGAATTCGGCCGGTTTGTCGCCAACACCCTCACCTACATCGAACAGGATCGCGACCTGCTGGGCAGCGACCTGGAGTTTCCCGACGTCGGCCTGGACTTCGACGGCCGACACGTTCTGATCGTGGTGCGCGGCTCCACCTATCGGGAGGATCTCCAGATTCTCTCCGACAACGGCTACCTGGCCGACCTCAGGCCGATCCTGATCGGCGTCGACGGGGGCTCCGACGCGTTGATGGAGCTGGGGCACACGCCCGATCTGATCGTCGGCGACTTCGACTCGGTCACCGAACGGACGCTCCGCTCCGGTGCCCAGCTGGTGGTGCACGCCTACAAGGACGGTCATGCCCCCGGCGCCGCCCGCCTCGACGAGCTCGGCCTCGAGTACCACACGATGTCGGCGTCGGGTACGAGCGAGGACATCGCCATGCTGTTGGCCTACGAACAGGGTGCGGAGCTGATCGTGGCGGTGGGCACCCACACGTCGATGGTCGAGTTTCTCGACAAGGGCCGGGCGGGGATGGCCTCGACCGTCCTGGTGCGCATGAAGATCGGCACCCGCCTTGTCGACGCCAAGGGCGTGTCCAAGCTCTACCACACCGAGGTTCACACCCGCGACCTGATCTTGATGGTGCTGGCGGCTGCGTTCGCCCTCGGCGCGGTGGTGATGATCTCGGCGCCGATCCGTCTGATCATCAAGACCGCGTGGCTCAACCTGACCAACATGGCGCTGTTGTCTGCCGTCCCCGCCCCCGGAAGGCTGCTGAGCCTGGTGGCCCTCTGGAGTTTCTCGTGATCAAGCTGCGCACCCACATCATCAGCCTGACGGCGGTGTTCCTCGCCCTCGGGATCGGGCTGGTGCTCGGTTCGACCTTCCTCGACCGGACCTTCGTCGACGCGCTCGACGCCCAGGTGAGGCGGCTCAACGATCGGGTCGACCAGCGAACCGAGGAGGTCGAGGCGCTCAACCGGGTGATCAACGAGCAGACCCTGACCGAGGAGGCGGCGGCGGACGCCGGCTACGAACAGCTGCTGGCCGGACAGCTGACCGATGCCCAGGTCGTCGTGCTGGCCAACCGGGGGATCGACGAGGACCAGGTCAACCGAACGGTCGAGGTGCTCCAAGCGGCCGACGCCGAGGTGCCGGCGGTGGTGTGGCTGACCGATCGCTGGAATCCGACCGACCCCCAGCGGTCCGCCGAGATTGCGGAGTCGCTCGACTTCGACACAACCGACCCGGCCCAGGTGACCGCCGAAGCGGCGGCGATGCTCGGTTTGGCGCTTGCGGGACCGACCCCGGCCACCAATGCCCCGGCCACCAATGCCCCGTCCACCACGGCGCAGGGTGATCCGACGACCACGGCGCCGACGGATGGCGCGGCGTCGACATCGACCACCGGCATCTCACCTGGCACCACGGTTGCGCTCGACGCCGGCCCCGAAGAGCTGCTCGACCGGTTGACCGACGCCGAGTTGATCGAGCAGGAGGCGGCGCCGGCGGGCAACCTGTCGGTACCCGGACCGGAGGCGCTGATCGTCTCGATCACCGGCGAGGGCTCCTCGTTGGATCCGAAGAAGGCTTATCTGCCCATCGTCACCGAGCTGGTGTCGTTCAACCCCGGTCGCGTGCTGGTGGCCGAAACCCGCAACACCCGCACAATTCAAGCTGAAGCCACCGAGGACGACGTCCCCGTTCGCGGGGCCGCGCTTGAGGTGGTGCGGTCCGACGATGCACTGCGCGGCCAGAGCTCAACCCTCGATGGGCTGGAGGGCCCGTTGGGCAAGGCCGCCGTCGTCGTGGCGCTGATGGAGCTGCGGGAGGGCAAGACCGGGGACTACGGGTTGGCCGCCGGGACCGACGGTCCGGTGCCGTCGATCACCCGATGAGCGACACCCCTCTGCGCAGGGGGGCGGCTTGACCGAGACGACCGTCGCCCCCCGCACCAACCTGACCCGTGCGACCGCCGGGATGTCGGCGGTGACGCTGGTCAGCCGGTTGACCGGGTTCGTCCGCGTCTGGGTCGTGCTCAACGTGCTCGGCTCCACGTTGCTCAACGACGTCTACCAGTCGGCCAACTACGTCCCGAACATCCTCTATGAGCTGCTGGCCGCCGGTGCGCTTCAGGCGGTGCTGGTGCCACAGATCGTGGCGGAGCTGAAACATGATGACCGGCGCAAGGCCGACCAGTTGGCCAGCTCGGTACTGGTGCACGGATCGGTGATCCTCGGGGTGGTCGCCGCCATCGGCATCGTGTTGGCCCCGCAGATCATGGCCGTGTCGCTCGGCGGGATCAGCGAACCGATCGCACGGCAGCGAGCGATCACCCTGGGCTCCCAGTTCCTGTGGCTGTTTTTGCCGCAGGTGGTGTTGTACCTGATCAACGCTGTGGCCACAGCGCTGCTCAATGCCCGCGACCGGTTCCTGTTGCCGGCGGCCGCACCGCTGCTGAACAACATCGTCGTGATCGCCACCTACCTGGTCTTCGCTGCGATGCGAGGCGACCAGGAGCCCAACCTGCTGTTGACCGGGCCCGAGAAGTGGGTGCTCGCCGGGGGAACCACACTGGGCGTGGTCGTGTTCTGCGTGGCGGTCGGCGCCGGAGCGTGGGCCGACGGCTTCCGACCCAGGCGGCCGCTGTCGCCGCGCGACCCGGCGCTGGTGCACTTCGGGCGCCAGTCGACGTGGGCAATCGCCTACCTGGCCCTCCAACCGCTGCTCGTGCTCGTCGTGATCAGGCTGTCGTCCGCCGAAGCCGGCAACTTCATCATCTGGCAGACCGCCTGGCAGGTCTTTCTGCTTCCCCATACCGTCCTGGCGGTTCCGATCCTCACGACGAGGTTTCCCACGATGTCCCGTCAGGTGCAGGCGGGCGACCGCCGGGGGTTCTCCGGGTCGGTGGGCGCCGGGGTGAGGGCGATCGCCACCGTCTCGCTGGTCTCCGGGGCGTTTTTGGTGGCGGCCGCCCCGCTGGTGGCGCGCGTCATCGCCATCAGCGACCGGGCAGGCGACCCTGACGTGCTCGCCGGTGGCCTGATCGGTTTTGCCCCCGGGCTGATCGGCTTCGGCATCTTCCTGCTGTTGACCCGCGCCTTCTACGCGCTCGACGACACCCGCACCCCGGCGCTGGTCAACGTCGTGGCCACCTCACTGGCTGCATTGGCGATGATCGTTGGGATCCAGTTGGTCAGCGACGAGCTTCGGGTGGGAGCGATGTCGCTCGGCTTTTCGCTGGGTCAAACGTTCGGCGCAGCGGTGCTCGCCGTGTTGTTGTATCGGCGGGGGGTGGCGCGCGACTCGCCGCTGGCGCGCCTGGGGGCGCAGTTCGGGCGTCGCCTGGCGGCGGCCGCCGGGGCGACTGCGTTGGGGTGGATGGTGGCCCACGAGTTTGTCGGCGCCGGCTGGTCGGTCGCGGCGCTCGGATCGGGGGTCACCGGCGGGGTGGTCGTCGCCACCTTCCTCGTGCTGTGGTGGGGGATCGGCGGGCCGACGCCCGGCCGGGCGGTCAAGACGATGGGCGCCACCGAGCGGGGCTGGTCATGAGCCCCCGTCGCGTGCTGTTGGTGCTCGGGCCATCCGCGGGGGGCATCCGCCAGCATGTCGCCGTGCTGGCCGACGCGCTGGAACAGCGGGGCTGGACGGTGCGGGTGGCGGGCCCTCCCGGGGTGATGGACGGGCTCCGCCGTCTCGATGCCGAGATCGACGTCCCGGCGTCCAAGCGGCCGGATCGTCTGCTGCGCGCCGCTGGTCAGCTCCGCCGGGTCCGCGGCGACGCCGAGGTCATCCACGCCCATGGCTTCGGTGCCGCGGCGGTGAGCCGGCTGGCCCGCCTCGGGCGGCCGCTGGTCGTGACGGTCCACAACCTGGTCATCCCCGAGAACGCTGGCCGGTTTCACGCTGCCAAGGTGTGGTTGGCCCGGCAGGTGCTCTCCGGCTGCGACCGCGTGATCGTCATCTCCCCGGAGATCGATGCCGAGGTGGCCACGGTCGTCCCCGACGAGCGTCGACGCTACGTCCTGCCGATGTCGGCCGAACGTTCCCCCGACCGCGATCGGGCCACCACCCGCGAGGCGCTCGGCATCGCCGAGGGCATCCCGTTGGTGGTGGTCGTCGCCCGCATCAACCCTCAGAAGGACCTGGGCACGTTCCTGCGGGCGATGGCGGCGGTACGTGACCGCCTGCCCCAGGTCCGTGCGATCGTCGTCGGCGACGGTGAGGAGGCCGAGGCGACCACGCTGGAGGCACTGCGCCAGTCCCTCCGCTTGGGGTCCACCGTCGAGTTTGTGGGTCGGCGGACCAACCCGGCCGACGAGATGATGGCGGCCGACGTCGTCGCGCTGTCGTCGGCCTGGGAGGGATCGCCGATCGCCGTCGTCGAGGCGCTGCGCCTGGGACGCCCGTTGGTGTCAACCGCGGTCGGCACCGTCCCCTACGACCTGACCGACGGGGTCGACGCCCGGGTGGTGCCGATCGGTGACCCCGCGGCACTCGGGACGGCGATCGTCGAGGTGCTCACAGACCCGGTGAAGGCCGAGGCGATGGCCCAGCGGGGACGGAAATTGGCCGAGCGCATCTACGAGCCCGATCGTCTCGTCGACCAGATCGTCGACGTCTATGGTGAGGTGCTCAGGAGGTGAGCACATGACGGCCCCCGACCGCTCGCCGCCGACGTCCAACAGCGTGCCACCGGCGTCCAACAGTGTGCCACCGGCATCCGCCGTGCGCACCTGGGTACAGCGGGTGCTGATCGCATCGCTGGTCGTCTTGACCCTCGGCACGATCCTCGCCGTCGTCGCCCGCTCCGGGGCCGCCGAGGTGGAGCTGGCAACCGCGGCCGAGGCCCCCGAGCGCATCATCGTCGTCACCACACCCCGCCTGAGGTGGGCTGACGTCACCGACGACACGCCCAATCTGGCGGCCTTCGCCGGCGACGGGGTGATCGCGTCGATGAGCGTGCGCACCCTGGGCCCGGTCACCGACCCCCCCGAGGGCTACCTGACACTGGGGGCCGGCAACCGGGCGGGCGCGCCGCCCAGCTCGTTCGTTCAACTCGACCGGCCCGGGTTGGTTTACGGCCCCGACGAGATGGTCGAGGGCCAAACCGCCGGCGAAGTGTTCGAGGAGCGAACCGGGGTGGACCCGACCGGCGTCGCACTCGCCGTCAACATCGGCGCGATCATCGAGTACAACGAAGCCCTCAAGTACGGCTCCCAGGTGGGGTCGCTGGCCGACGCCCTCACTCGAGACGACCGGCAGATGGCTGCGATCGGCAACGCCGATTTGGCCGACCCCGAGCGGCGCTCGAGAGCGGCAGCCCTGATGGCGATCACCCCCGATGGGCAGGTGGCGGCAGGCTCGGTCACGCCCAGCCTGCTGATGTCCGATGACGAGTCGGCGGGAGGGGTTCGGCTCGACCCGGGCGCCGTCGCCAAGGCCACCTCCGAGGCCCTCGACAGCTCCGATGTGGTGGTGGTCGAGCTCTCCGACCTTGAGCGGGCGGCGCAGGTGATCAACGACAAGCTCTCGCCGGCGGAGGCCGAACGGCTGCAACGCCGCGCGCTCCAACAATCCGACGAGGTCCTCGGCGAGGTGCTCGACCTGGTCGATCCAACCAGGGACCTCACCCTGATGTTGACCCCGGACGTGCCCTTTGGACCTGCACAGCTGGGGATTTTTGCCGCTCAGGGGCCCGGCTTGGACCCGGGGTGGGCTCGCTCGGCCTCTACCCGTCGAACCGGCTACGTCACGCTGACCGACATCGCCCCCTCGATCCTGGCGGCCTTCGACATCAAACTGCCGACGTCGATGCCCGATACTCGGCTGATCCGCTCGGCCGACCGCGCCGGCGGTCAGCTGCCGATCGCCGAGCTGACCGAGGCCAACGACACGTCGGTGTGCATCATGGCGACGCACGATCCCGCAGCGACGATCTTCGTCGTCCTGATCGTCCTGTTGGTGTTGTTGACCGTCGGGCTCTGGTACTTCCGGCCGACGCTGGTGCGGCACCTGGCGGTTCCGGCGCTCACGTTGATGGCGGTACCGCCGGTTGCGTTCATGATGGGGCTGTCCGGCCGGCTCGCCTGCGTTCCGCCCCCGCTCTACGTCGCGCTGATGGTCGGGGGCTCAGCCGTCCTCGCCTTCGCGGTCATGGCGCTGACGCGACGCTGCCTGGTGGCCGCCCCGGTCGTGATCGCTGCGCTGAGCTTCGTCGTGCTCGTCGTCGACCTGTGGACCGGTGCCACGCTTCAGATCGACACGGTGTTCGGCTATTCGCCACAGGTGGCCGGGCGCTTCGCCGGGCTGGGCAACCTGGCCTTCGCGCTGCTGGCCGTCTCGGCGCTCATTTTGGCGTCGGTCGGTCAGGCGCTGGTGTGGCCGTCCCGCCAGGACGGAGACGAACCTGGGGCCACCCGGGCATCGCCGGTCGTCCTGGTGGCGATCTGCCTGCTGGCGATCACCACCGTGATCGTCGATGGCCACCCGGCGCTGGGCAGCGACGTCGGTGGCGTGTTGGCGCTGGTCCCGGCGTTCTCGATCATCGTCCTGCTGTTGGCCGGGCGGAGGGTCGGGTGGAAAACGATGGGCCTGATCGGTATCGGCACCGTGGCCGTGCTCGGCGTGTTCGGGGCGATCGATCTGGCCCGACCGCCGGACCAGCGCACCCACCTGGGGCGGTTCCTCGAGTCGGTGGCCAACGGCGAGGCGGGCACCATCCTGTCCCGCAAGATCGACGCCAACCTGTCGATCCTCACCTCGTCGGTCTGGTCGCTCGTGCTGCCCGTCGCTGCGGTCTTTGTCGTCTTCCTCGCCACCCGCTCGAACACGCCGTTGACCGAGGTGCTCCGTCGGGTGCCCGGCATGCGGCTGCTCGTCGACGCAGCGATGCTGTGTGCCCTGCTCGGCGCCGCGCTCAACGACTCCGGCGTGGCCATCATCGGCTTGTTCCTCGCCGTGTTGGTCCCGATGACGCTGTTCCTGCTCACACGATTGGATGAGATCCAAGCCGACTACCCGGTGATCGCCGGGCATCGTCGTCCGAAGGACGCGTGAGCACTTCCGGTAGCCTGATCACCCAGCGAGCAGATGCGGACCGATGACGCTGGGGCTTCTCCGCGTCCTGGGCGCGTCAACGACTGTGGGAGCGTGAGAGTGGCCAAGCACATTTTTGTCACCGGAGGGGTGGTGAGCGGCCTGGGCAAGGGGTTGACCGCCTCCTCGTTGGGCACCCTGTTGAAGGCCAAGGGCCTTCGGGTCACGCTGCAAAAGCTCGACCCCTACATCAACGTCGACCCGGGCACGATGAACCCCTTTGAGCACGGCGAGGTGTTCGTCACCGAGGACGGCGGCGAGACCGACCTCGACCTCGGTCACTACGAACGCTTCATCGACGAGTTTCTGACCCGGGCCTCCAACGCCACCACCGGCGGCATCTACCAGGCGGTGCTCGCCGCCGAGCGCCGGGGCGACTACCTGGGCAAGACCGTGCAGGTGATCCCCCACATCACCGACGAGATCAAGAGCCGGATCACCTCCTTGGCCACCGACGATGTCGACATCGTGATCACCGAGGTGGGCGGCACGGTGGGCGACATCGAGATCCTGCCCTTCCTCGAGGCGATACGCCAGATCCGCCTCGACGTCGGCCGGCCCAACGTGTGCTACGTCCACGTCACCCTGGTGCCCTTCATCGGTGCCTCGGGCGAGCTGAAGACCAAGCCGACCCAGCACTCGGTCACCGAGCTGCGCAGCCGGGGCATCGCCCCCGACGTGATCGTCTGTCGCTCCGAGGCCGAGCTGGGTGGCGACCTGCGCCGCAAGATCTCGTCGATGTGCGACGTCGACCTGTCGGCGGTCATCAGCGCAGCCAACGTGTCCAGCCTGTACGAGCTGCCGCTGGCCATGCACGAGGAGGGCCTCGACACCGTCGTCGGCGAGGTGCTCGGCCTCGAGGTCGGCCAACCCGACCTGACCGAGTGGGAGGCGGTGGTGGCCCGCGGGGAGGCGGCCGTCACACCGATGCGCATCGGCATCGTCGGGAAGTACGTCAGCCTGGTTGACGCCTACCTGTCGGTCGTCGAGGCGCTCAACCACGCCTCGGCGTTCAGCGGCGTCAAGCCGACGATCGATTGGATCCAGGCCGAGGACGCCGAGGGCCTGCTGGCCGAGGGTCGCCTGCACGACCTGGACGGGATCATCATCCCCGGTGGGTTCGGCCCCCGAGGCGTGGAGGGCAAGGTGGCCGCCGCCGGTTGGGCCCGCGAGCACGGGGTGCCGTGCCTGGGTCTGTGTCTGGGTATGCAGGTGATGACGGTCGAGTACGCGCGCAATGCCCTGGGCATGGAGCGGGCCAACAGCTCGGAGTTCGACCCGACCACGCCATACCCGGTGATCGACATCATGGACAGCCAGCGAACCGTCACCGACAAGGGTGGAACGATGCGCCTTGGCGCCTACATCGCCCGGCTCGAGCCGGGGTCGCAGGTGGCCGAGGCCTACGGCAGCGAGGTGGTGTCGGAGCGCCATCGCCACCGCTACGAGTTCAACCCCCGCTTCAGGAGCCGGTTCGAGGAATCCGACCTGCGCTGCTCGGGCACGTCGCCGGACGGTCGCCTGGTCGAGTTCATCGAGTTGGAGGGCCATCCGTTCTGGGTCGGCACCCAGGCGCATCCCGAGTTCAAGAGCCGCCCCACCCGTCCGGCGCCGCTGTTTGCCGCCTTTGTCGAGGCGGCGGCGCGACGCCTGACCGGCCGCACGGCCGCCGCCGAGCCGGGCGAGTCCACCGAGACCGCCTCGAGCAAGGCCGACGGCGAACCGGCCAACGGGCGCGATCCGGTCGGCGTCGGCGCCGGCGGGGGATTGGCCCCGGCCGCCGACAGCGACCCCGCGTGAGCGACCGGGCTGCGACCGGCTGGGCACGACCGGAGATGTCGTCCGCGGCCGGGTTCTCGGTCAAGGCCACGACCCCGATCCACTCCGGCTATGTCATCGACATGGTCGAGGCCGAGATGTGCGACCCCGACGGCGGCGTCCACGCCCGTGACGTCGTGCGTCATCCAGGAGCGGTCTCGATACTGCCGCTGCACGACGACGGCACGGTCACGCTGGTTCGCCAGTATCGGGTGGCCCCCGACGGTGACCTGTTGGAGATCCCCGCCGGCAAGGCCGATCGAAACGACGAGGATCCGGTCGAGCTGGCGCTGCGTGAGCTGGCCGAGGAGGTGGGTCTCGCAGCGAGCAGCTGCGTGCGCCTCGCCGGGTTCTATCTGTCGCCCGGCTACAGCGACGAATGGCACGAGACCTTCCTCGCCACCGGCCTGAGCGAGGTGCCCACCGAGTTCGACGGGGTCGAGGAGCGCCACATGGACCTGGTGCGGCTCGACCTGACCGATGCGGTCGAGGCGGTCGCCTCCGGCGGCATCGTCGACGCCAAGACGATCATCGCACTGCTGGCCGCCGAGCGCCGGGGAGCGAGCGCTCGCTCGGCATGACTCGGGGTCCGGTCGCCGTCGCCGGCGAGGTCGTCTCGCCCAACGATCCCACCGTCGAGGCCTTCCTGGGCTGGCTTCGGGTGGAACGGGGCCGGGCGTCGTCGACCGTGCAGGCCTACCGCCGTGACATCCTGGCCCACCTGGCGTGGCTGGAACGGTCACAGCTGAGCGTCGACGGGGGAGCGGGCCCCCAGCCGACTCGCACCGACCTGGAGCGGTGGGTGCGCTCGCTGCTCGATGAGGGTCGGGCCCGCTCATCGGTTGCCCGCGCGGTGGCGTCGGTGCGGGGCTGGTACCGCTTTCGGGCCGAGGAGCTGGGGTGCGACGACCCGGCGGTCGACCTCGACGGGGTGGGTACCGCCGATCTGGTGCCCAAGGCACTGGCCGCCGACGTGGTCGCGGCGTTGCTCGACGGCATCGACGGTGCCGACCCGGCCTCGCTACGCGACCGGGCGCTGTTGGAGCTGCTCTACGGGGCGGGCCTGAGGGTGTCGGAGGCGACCGGGCTGTCGCTGGGGGACGTCGACCTCGACGGCGCCCTGGTGCGGGTGCTCGGCAAAGGCCGCAAGGAGCGCATCTTGCCGGTCGGCCGCTCGGTGCTGACCACGATGGCCGGCTACTTCGATGTCGGCCGGGGCGAGCTGGTCGCCCGCAACGCCCGCCCCACCCGCGACGCGGCCGACGCGGTTTTTCTCAACCAGCGGGGGGGTCGCCTGTCCCGCCAGGGAGCCTGGTTGATCCTGCAGCGTCGTGGGGCTGCGGCCGGCCTGGACGTCACCACGCTGTCGCCGCACGTCCTGCGCCACAGCTATGCCACCCACCTCGTCGACGGCGGCGCCGACCTGCGCACGGTGCAGGAACTGCTCGGCCATGCACGGCTGACGACCACCCAGCGCTACACCAGGGTGGCGATGGACACGCTGGTGGCGGTCTATCGCTCGGCCCATCCCCGGGCCTCGATGCCCGGCGGCCGGCAGAAGGCCGGCGGTGGATCATGAAGGACTCACCAGCGCACCTGTACCGCCGATTCCGCTATCACGTCGGCCCCACCCCCGACCCGTGGTCGTCGGACCGCTGGGCCGCCCAACGCCTCGAGGGTGACGAGCTGGCGCTGTTCGCGTCGATGACCGTGCGCGACCGGGTCCATTCGGTGGCGGTCGCCCGCCGGGTGGAAGCGGCGCTCATCGGTGGGGGACCCCACTGGGCGGTGCGGGCAGCGCTGCTTCACGACGTCGGCAAGTCGCTCGCTCCGCTGGGCACGACGGGCCGGGTGGTCGCCTCGCTCGCCGAGGGCAGCGCCGCCGGCGACTGGCTCGAGGCCCGGGCCCATGGCCGGGTTGCCCCGTTCGCCAGGATGGGCGCCTACCTGACGTACACCGAGCTCGGGGCGCAGCGCCTCGAGCGGCTGGGCTCGCATCCGATGGTGTGCGCCTGGGCGCGAGAGCATCATCTACCGGAGAACGAATGGACCGTCCCCCAGACGATCGGACGAGTGCTCGCCGAGGCCGACGGGGCGGCGTGAGCGTCGCCGAGCCCAGCCTCGTCCCACGCTGACGAGGGTGGCCCGCGCGCCAGGGAGCGGATCGTGGCGACGCCTAGTCTGGCGGGCCAATTGACGGCAGCCGGAAGGGCCGTGAAATGCGCACGATCATCCGCAACGGAACGCTTTACGACGGCGAGCTGACGGCGCCGCAGCGCGCCGACGTGCTCATCGCCGACGATGGCACCGTCGAGGCGATCGGCGTGGCGCTGGCGGCCCCCGACGACGCCGAGGTGATCGACGCCGAGGGGTGCTGGGTGACGCCTGGGTTTCTCGACATTCACACCCACTACGACGCCGAACTCGAGATCGCCGCGGCGCTGTCGGAGTCGCTGCGCCACGGTGTCACCACGACGCTGATCGGCTCGTGCGGGCTGTCGCTGGTCGTCGGCGAACCCGAGGACCTGGCCGACACGTTCTGTCGGGTGGAGGGCATCCCGCGCGAAATCGTGCTGCCGATGCTCGAGGACATCGTCGACTGGAAGGGGCCGGCCGAGTACGTCGACCATCTGTCGTCGCTGCCACTGGGCCCCAACGTCGTCGGCATGGCCGGGCACTCCACCCTGCGCACCCACGTGCTGGGCATGGAGCGCAGCCTGGACCGCGGCGTTCGCCCCGATCAGGGCGAACTCGACGCCATGTCCCGCCTGGTGTCCGAGGGCATGGAGGCGGGCCTGCTGGGCATGTCGGTCAACCTGCTGCCCTGGGACAAGATGGGTGGCGAACGGTTCCGCAGCCGGCCGACCCCCTCGGTGTTCGCCCGCTTCGCCGAGTACCGGCGCCTCACCGAACCCATCCGGGCGGGCGACGGGGTGTTTCAGGCGATCCCCAACCTGCAGACCCGCTGGAGCTTCGGCCCGATCCTCGATATGAGCCGACCCCGAGACGGCCGGGCGCTGCGAACGTCGATGCTGACGATGATGGATGCGCCCCCGGCGATGGGTGCCTACCGGGCGCTCGGTACGGTCGCCAACCTGTACAACTCCAAGTTGGGTGCCCACGTGCGCTTTCAGGCGCTGCCCACCCCGTTCGACGTGTACACCGACGGCATCGAGAACCCGGTGTTCGAGGAGTTCGGGGCCGGCACCGAGGCGCTGCACCTCGAGGATGTCGACGCCCGCCGCCAGCTGATGGGCGCTCCGGGCTATCAGCAGATGTTTCGCAAGCAATGGACCTCCAAGGTGGCGCCACGGGCCTATCACCGCAACCTGTCGGAGGCTCGTATCGTGTCGGCACCCGACAGCTCGCTCGACGGTCGCACCTTCGCCGAGGTGGCCGCCCAACGGGGCGCCGATCCGCTCGACACCTTCCTCGACCTGCAGGCGACCTATGGCAACGACCTGCGGTGGTACACGGTGATCGCCAACGCCAACCCAGGGCACCTCCAGTCGATCGTGTCCCATCCGGCGGCGATGATCGGCTTCTCCGACGCCGGAGCGCACCTGCGCAACATGGCCTTCTACAACTTCCCGCTGCGCATGCTGAAGCGGGTGCGCGATGCCGAGTTGGCCGGGGCGCCGTTTATGTCGGTGCAACAGGCCGTGCACAAGCTGACCGCCGACATCGCCGACTTCCACCGCATCGACGCCGGCCGTCTGGCGGTCGGCAAGCGGGCCGACGTGGTCGTGATCGACCCCGAGCGGCTCGACGACAGCGTCGAGGAGGTGCACGAGCAGCAGATGGTGGGCTTTGGGGATCTCGATCGCCTGGTGCGTCGCAACGACGACACGGTGCGGGCCGTGCTGGTCAACGGCCGGGTGGCCTGGCGCGGCGGCATTCCTGCGGCCGACTTGGGCACCGCCAAGCACTACGGCCAGTTCCTCCCCCTCGGCGGTTGACCAACGGCCCCGCCGAGCGGTCGGCCGGAGCGTCCTGATCGGCCTGCGCCTGGTGCCTGGTGCGTGCTGATCGGCCTGCGCCTGGTGCCTGGTGCCTGGTGCGTGCTGATCGGCCTGCGCCCGGCGCCTGATGCGTCAAATGTGTCTTCGTGACGCTAGGGCGGCTTGAAGACACATTTGAACACCGTCTACTTGGGCAGCGGTCGGCTCACACCGCGTCACCGTCGTGGCGGCGCCTCCCGACAGCTCAGGCGCGGAGGGTGCCCAGGCGGTCCCAGACGCGGTCCATCACGTCGGCCGCTTGTTCGGTCGCCCGCTCGGTGCCTCGGGCCAGCTGGCGGCGTACCTCAGCCGGGTCGTCCCGCAGCTCGGCCGCTCGGGCCTGGATCGGTGCGAGCAGCTCGACGACCGCTTCGGCGGTGGCCACCTTCAGGTCGCCGTAGCGCTCGATGCCCTCGGCCGCCGCAGCCGGGGTGCGGCCGGTGGCGGCTCCGAGGATGGACAACAGGTTGGACACGCCGGGCTTGGCGGCCCGGTCGTATCGAACCTCGGTCTCCGAGTCGGTGACGGCCCGCTTGAACTTCTTGGTGATCGCCGCCGGGGTGTCCGAGAGGTAGATGATCCCGGCGTCGGTGTCGGTCGACTTTGACATTTTGTTGGTCGGTGCCTGCAGGTCCATCACCCGGGCACCGGCCAGGGGCAGCGTGGCCTGGGGGATCACGAAGGTGTCGCCGTAGCGCGAGTTGAAGCGGTTGGCCGCGTCGCGGGTGAGCTCGACGTGCTGGCCCTGGTCATCGCCGACCGGCACCTCGGTCGTGTCGTACAGCAGGATGTCGGCGGCCATCAGTGCGGGGTAGGTGAACAGCCCGGCCGAGATGAACCCGTCGCCGGCCTCGGCGCGATCGCGCTTCTCCTTGAACTGGGTCATGCGGCTGAGTTCGCCGAAGGCGGTGACCGTCTGCATCACCCACGCCAGCTCGGCGTGCTGGGGCACCGTCGACTGCACGAAGAAGATGCACTGCTCCGGGTCGAGTCCGGAGGCGAGCACGTCGGTGGCCATGTCCAGCGTTGCCTGACCGATCTCGCCGGGTGGCCGGGGCACGGTCAGGGCATGCAGGTCGACGACGCAGAAGATGGCGTCGGCCTGGTGTTGCACCTCGGTCCAACGAAGCGTTGCTCCCAGCAGGTTGCCCAGGTGAAGGACGCCGGAGGGTTGAATGCCCGAGAACACCCGGGCGCGCGCGCCGTCGGAGGCCGTGGGAGGGGAGGGGACCATGCGGTCGACGCTACCGGACCGGCCAGCGGGGGCGAGTGGCGACGCGTCCGCGCACCGTGACGACGGTTCACGCCGGCGATCGTGCCCCTCGTGGGTGACATCTGGCCACTGTCCAACCGGATCCGGTATCCCTAGCATCGGATAGAACAAATTGATACGGAGGGGGATCCGAGATGTCCGACTTTCTGACCCAGTATTCGGTCCAGCGATGGATGGAGGCGTGTCCTCAGGGCTACCTGGAGGACACGGTGTACGGGCACGAGGAGGGGCTGAAGGAACCGCCGGATATTCTCGACAACGAGCTGATGCTCGAGAGCACGATCGGGTCGACGGTGCAGCTGGTCGTGGGGGAGCGGGCAGCCCTGGCCGCCTCGTCGGGGCTGGTGAACGCCGCGCCCGACTTCGCCTCAAAGCGGTTCCTCGCCACCCAGACACTGGACGAGGCACGTCACGTGGAGATCTTCACCCAGCGGCTCTTCGACCTGGGGGTGAAGCCCGAGAACCTAGAATCCACCATCGATCAGTTCGCCAACCCCAACCTGGTGAAGTTTGCCGAGGTGTTGTTGGAAAAGGTGGAAGCGGGCGACTTCCTCGCCGGTGTGGTCGGGCAGAACATCGTGCTCGAGGGCCTGGCCTTCACGGTGTTCGAGATGTTCGAGGCGGCATCGCGTGAGTCCAACCCGAAGTTTGCGCAGACCTTGAAGGGCACGATCGCCGACGAGCGGCGGCACGTCGGCTTCGGCGAGAACCGCATCGGAGGGCTGATCGCCCAGCATCCGGAGAAGAAGCCGGAGATCGAGCGGATGCAGAAGGAGATGAGCTACTACATGCTCGCCACCTTCGCCGACGCCTTTGCCGACTCCGGGGCCTCGATCGACGAGGGCCGGCGCTTGGCCGAGGAGGCCGCCAAGGCCGAAGGCAGGGAGCTGGCCAACACCAACTGGCACGGTGCCAACCTCGCGATGGTGTCGCCCGACGAGCTGGAGGCCGTGCTGAGCGACACGGTGCTCGCCGAGTTCAAGGTGCGTCTGGGACGGATCGGGCTGGAGTACCAGTCGCCGATGGTGCCGGCGTGACCGTGACGGCCACCGACTCGTTCGGACCCGACGGTGTGGACGAACCCCACGGGATGGACCAGGACGACTTCCTCGACGAGGTGCAGTCGTTTTCCTTCTGGTTCGGGGCGGTCGAGGGCTACCTCGCCGACCGCCCGTACGGGTACGACCCGGACACGGTCGATGAGCCGTTGGGGGAGGCGCGGCGCCAAAACGTCATCACCACGCTGTGCAACTACTGCGTGGGCGAGGCGGCGGCGCTGGAGGCCTCCAGCGGCATGGTTCGTCTGGCGCCCAACCACAACGCCCGCATCTTCATGGCCACTCAGGTGGTCGACGAGGCCCGGCACCTCGAGGTGTTTCTCAATCGGCTGGCCGAGCTGGGCGTTGCTGACACCGACGCCGAGATCGCCCGCCGGGCCACGCCCTCGATCGTCGACTTCAAGGCCCGCCTCCTGGCCCTCGTGGACGTCGGCGACTGGGAGGCGGCCGTGTTGGCCCAGAACGTCATCCTGGAGACGATGGAGTTCACGGTGTTCCGCCATCACGCTCAAACCGCCGATCCAGTCACCCGGCAGGTGTTGACGGGCGTGATTGCCGACGAGCGGCGGCACCTGGGCTTTGGCGAGAACGACCTGGGTCGACGCCTGCTGGGCCACGACGAAACCCGCGAGCGTCTGGCCGGCACCCGGGCCGAGCTGGACGGCCTGGTGCTGGCGTCCTTCGACGCCACGTTCGACGCGCTCGGGCGGCCCAAGGACGAGCGGCCCGACCTGGGCCGCGAATACCTGGACGCCGTCGACCGATTGGGGCTGGTGACATGAGCGGCCCTGCGACCGACGCACCTGCGACCGACGCACCTGCGACCGACGCACCTGCGACCGACGCACCCGAGCGTGACACCGCCACCCGCAGCGACGCCCCCGACGCCCCGCCCCGGCGGCGGTACGAGCTGGATGACCGAGGGTTTCGGGAGGTGCCCAAACGCTGGCGAAAGTTCTACCGGGTCTGGCAGGGGGACGGCGACACGCTGGCGCCCAACGAGATCATCTGTCCGGTGTGCAAGGTGGTGATCCGCTCGGTGCGGGAGTTCAGGGCGGGCGACCGGGTGTACTGCATGCCATGCATGTCGCGCATGGTGATTGTCGAGCGTGCCGACGGAACCCTGGAACCCGAGGTCACCTACGAACGCTCCTGATCGGCCCGACACCGGTCGGTCCAACGCGTGGGCCGGGTTGTGAGGACAGGGTTGCGGGGAGGGTGCGGGGGCAGGGTGCGGGTGTCGTTGTAACTACGATGGTGTAACTTGGCTCCCGTGAGCTACGAGGTGTCCACACCGGTGTTCGAGGGGCCCTTCGATCTGCTGTTGCACCTGATCCTGTCCGACCAGGTCGACCTGTACGAGGTTTCGCTCACCCAGATCGTCGACGGCTACCTGGCCGAGCTGGCCCGCATGGAACACCTCGACCTGGAGGTGGCCACCGAGTTTCTCCTGATCGCCGCCACCCTGGTCGAGCTGAAGGCCCGGCGCCTGTTGCCGGTCGACGAGGGGATCGACCTCGACGACGAGCTGGCCTTGTTCGAGGAGCGCGACCTGCTGCTGTCCCGTCTGCTCGACGCCAAGACGTTCAAGGACGCCGCCCGGGTGCTCGAGGTGCTGCACCTGCGGGCCGCCCGCTCGGTGCCGCGCCGCGCCGGCCCCGAAGAGCGCTTCTGGAGCCTGGCGCCCGACCTGCTCGAGGGTGTCAGCCCGCTCGACCTGCGACGCGCCTATCTGGCGGCGATCGCCCCGAAGCCCACGCCGGCGGTCGACCTGTCGCACGTCTCCTCGATCCGCTTCAGCGTGACCGACGTCGTTGCGGACCTGATGGCCGAGCTGCCCGGCACGGGGCCGATCGGGTTCCGGGCACTCACCGAGGGGCTGGCCGACCGGGTCGAGGTGGTCGTGCACTTCCTGGCCCTACTCGAGCTGTTCAAGCAGGGCCGGGTGGACCTGGCCCAGACCGAATCGTTCGGCGACATCATGGTCACCTGGGTCGCCAGCGACTCGGAGTTCGACCTGGCGTCGGTCGACAGCTATGACGGCTGAGCCGCCGGTCGAGGAGCCCGACGAGGCGGGGCCGGGCGCGGCCAGCTCCGACGAGCTGCGGCGGGCGCTCGAAGCGCTGATCATGGTGTCGGACCAACCGGCCGATCCGGCCCTGCTGGCCGAGCTGCTCGGGATCGATGTTGCGACGGTTGATGAGCTGGCGGGCAACCTGGCCACCGAGTTCGCTGAGCGCAGCAGCGGGTTTGTGCTGGCCCGGGTGGCGGGCGGCTGGCGCTTCGAGAGCCATCCCGACTGCGCCCCTTGGGTGGAGCGCTACGTGCTCGCCGGCCAGTCGACCCGGCTGTCCGCAGCCGCGCTGGAGACGCTGGCGATCATCGCCTACAAGCAGCCGATCAGCCGTGCGCAGGTGAGTGCGGTGCGGGGCGTGAACGCCGACGGCGTGATTCGCACGCTGACCCAGCGGGGTTACATCGACGAGATCGCCCGCGATCCCGGCCCCGGCCAGGCGGTGCTGTTGGGCACCACCCGGGACTTCCTCGAGCGGATGGGCCTCGACAGCCTGGAGGAACTGCCCGGGGTCGCCGACTTCGTACCCGGACCCGAGGTGGTCGAGGCGCTTGAACGGGGGCTGGCCCTCGACGCCACCGAGCCGATCGATCCTCCGGAACCGGTGGTGGGCCACATCGCCGACGGCGCTGCCAACGGCGTCGAAGCGAGGCCGGTGAGCAACGGCGAGCAACAGGAGTCACCCGAGCTGAGCGACCCGCCCGATTGGCCGGATCCCCAGTGAACGCCGAGGGCCACGTACCTGCGGGGCAGGGAGACTCGGGGCCCCAGCGTGTCCAGAAGGTGCTGGCCCGAGCCGGGGTGGCGAGCAGGCGGGTTGCCGAAGACCTGATCGAGGCCGGCCGCGTGCGCGTCGACGGCAAGGTGGTGGTGCTCGGCAACCGCGTCGACCCCGCCGTCCAGCTGCTCGAGCTGGACGGGGCTCCGATCGCTTTGGCGCCCGGCCTGGTCCATTACCTGCTCAACAAGCCCACCGGCGTGATCTCGACGGCGTCGGACCCGCAGGGGCGGCCCACCGTCGTGCAACTGGTGCCGCCAGAGCCGCGGGTGTTTCCCGTCGGTCGCCTCGACGGCGACACCGAGGGCCTGTTGTTGATCACCAACAACGGCGAGCTGACCCACCGGCTGACCCATCCGTCCTACGGGGTGGAAAAGGAGTACCTGGCCGAGGTGGACGGCACCCTCAGCTCGGGGCAGCTGCGCCGTCTTCGCGAGGGGGTCGAGCTGGACGATGGCATGACCTCGCCCGCCAAGGCGTCCCAACCGTCGCCGGGGCTGGTGCGCTTGACGATTCACGAGGGACGTAACCGTCAGGTGCGGCGCATGCTGGACGCCTTGGGCCACCCGGTGCGACGGCTGGTGCGCACCCGGTTTGGGCCGCTGAGCGACCGCAGCCTGGCGCCTGGCGCCTGGCGCGAGCTGACCATGGACGAGCTGCGCGAGCTCGAGCGATCGGTCAGCGGTGAGCAACCCCCGCAATCCCGGGCCGAACGTCGGGCGGCGGCCGCGTCCGCCGGCGTTCCCGTCGCCGTTCCCGGCAGTGCTCTCGACGGTGCTTCCGACGCCGTTCCCGGCAGTGCTCTCGACGGTGCTTCCGACGAGGTTGCGTCAAGCGATGAGGCGTCGTCCGGCCGGGATACGTCGGAGGGGTGGTGACGCCACAGCGGACGGTAGGCTTGCGCTCCGTGACCGAGGGACGAGATCAGCCTGCGATGCCAACGATGCGGGCCCTCCGCGGCGCCACCACCTTCGATGTCGACGAGCGCGAGCACGTCTGCGAACGCACCGTCGAGCTGTTGTCGGCGATGGTCGAGCGCAACGACGTTGCCCATGACGACGTCGTCTCGGTGCTGTTTACCGCCACCGACGACCTGCACTCGGTCTTCCCGGCCCTCGCCGCCCGTCAGGTGGGCTACGGCGACATCCCGCTGATCTGCGCCCGGGAGCTCGACATCGCCGGGGCGACGCCCCAGTGCATCCGGATCTTGATGCACCTGCACACCACCAAGCCTCGCGACGGGCTGCACCACGTCTACCAGCACGGCGCCGCCGCGCTGCGCGACGATCTGCCGTCATGAGTGCCGATCGGGTGATCGCCATCGATGGGCCGGCCGGTTCGGGCAAGTCGACCGTGGCCCGCACCGTCGCCGACAAGCTGCACATGGCCCACCTCGATACCGGCGCGATGTACCGGGGGGTGGCCTTCGCCGCCATCGAGGCCAAGATCGATCTCGATGATGGGGACGCCCTCGACGCTCTGGCAGCACGGGTGGAGATGTTTTTCGACGGCGACCGGATCTTCGTCGACGGCACCGACGCCACCGAGGCGATCCGCGGCCAGGCGGTGTCGACTGCGGTCAGCCCGGTGGCGACCAATGCCGGCGTGCGCGCCGAGCTGGTTAGACGCCAGCGGGCGTGGGCCGCCGAACACGACGGTGGGGTGATCGAAGGCCGCGACATCGGCACCGCCGTGTTTCCCGATGCCCCGGTGAAGGTGTTTCTCACCGCCACGCCAGACGAGCGGGCCCGCCGCCGTGCCGGCGAGACCGACGGTGTGGACGTCGAGGTGCTGGCGGCGCAGATCGCCGAGCGGGACCTGCGCGATTCCACCCGGGCGGTCAACCCGATGCGCCCGGCCGACGACGGCGTGGAGATCGATACGACCGAGATGACCCTCGCCGAGGTGGTCGACGCAGTGCTCGCCATCGTGCCCTGGTCCGTACGTGGCGAACGTGGCGAACCCGCCAGCGCTTCCCGCCCCACCGAACTGGACGTCGTCGAGGACGTGGCCGTCGGGACGGGCGTCGAGCCGCCTGCGCCCCGCCAACGAGCCATGCAGGGGCGAGCGGTGCAGCCGGTGACCGAGGCCCCGCCCCTGTCGCTCGGGGCTCGTGTCGGCTACGGGCTGATCTCCGCAACCACGCGGGGGTTGGCCAAGGGGCTCTACCGCAACGAGATCGTCGGCATGGAGCGCCTGCCTCGCACCGGTCCGTACATCCTGGCCCCGTCGCATCGGTCGGGTATGGACTTCCTGTTCGCAGCGATGGTCACCCGCCGCCGGGTGCGTTGGATGGCCAAGGAGTCGCTGTGGAAGTACCCGTCGCTCGGCTCGTTCGTCGACGTGATGGGCGGCTTCCGGGTCAACCGTGGCACCGCCGATCGCCACGCGCTGCGGGTGGCCGAGGCGATTCTGGCCGATGGCCAGCCGCTGGTGGTGTTTCCCGAGGGAACCCGCCGTAGCGGCGAGGCGGTCGAAGACCTGTTCGACGGCGCCGCATGGTTGTCATCGCGCCAGCGGGTGCCGGTGGTTCCGGTCGGAATTGCGGGCACCGAGGAGGCGATGTCGACGGGCACCAAGGTGCCCCGGCCCGGCAAGACCGTGATCTGGATCGGGGAGCCGCTGTGGCCGGACGTCCCCCATGGGGGCCGTATCCCTCGTTCGAACGTCGCCGCCTTCACCGAACGCATCCTGCCGGAGCTTCAGGATGTCTTTGATCGGGCCAACGCCCACCGTTCGCTAGGGGGCCGGTAACGGGTGGTTCTGACCGGCGTTCTTTTGTGTCACTGCCCCGTCGGGTAGGACTGTAGGGATGATCAACGGACTGTTCTCCCCGGGCTCGATCGCTGTTGCGGGCGCTTCGCGCGACCGCCGAGCGGTCGGTCGCCGCATCCTCGACGCCCTGGTTGAGGGCCCCTTTGAGGGCCCGGTCTACGCGATCAACCCGGCGGCCACTCACGTCGGGTCGGTGCCGGCCCATCCATCGCTGAGCGCCATCGGGAAACCGGTTGACCTCGTGGTGGTGGCCGTTCCGGCAAAGCTGGTCCACGAAGTCGTGGCCGAAGCGGCCGATGTCGGTGCGGGTCACGTCGTCGTCGTGTCGGCCGGTTTCGCCGAATCGGGTGATGAGGGCCGCGCCGCACAGGACGAACTGGCAGCCCTGGTGGCCGAACGGGGCATGCGCATGGTGGGGCCCAACTGTCTGGGGGTGCTGGCCACCGACCCCGAGGTGAACATGAACGCCTCGTTTGCCCCCGAGATGCCCCCCGTCGGCAACTTCGGGTTGGCCAGCCAGAGCGGGGCGCTCGGCATCGCCATCATCGAGCTGGCCCGCCGGCTGGGCCTGGGCCTGTCCAACTTCGTCAGCCTCGGCAACCAGGCCGACATCACGGTGTCGGACCTGATCGAGTTCTGGGGTACCGACCCGGCGACGGGGGCAGGCCTTTTGTACCTGGAGTCCTTCACCGATCCGGCCCGGTTTCGGCAGGTGGCCACCGAGACCAGCCGCCAGCTGCCGCTGGTGATGGTGAAGTCGGGCACGACCAGCGCCGGCAGCCGGGCGGCCAGCTCACACACCGCCGCCCTGGCCGGGTCCGACACCGCCGTCGAGGCGCTGCTGGAGCAGAGCGGCGTGATCCGCGCCGCATCGCTTGAGCACATGTTCGGGATCGCCCGCATCCTGTGCTCCCAGCCCCGCCCCAAGGGCCGCCGCGCCGCAGTGGTGACCAACTCCGGTGGCCCCGGTGTGTTGTGCGTCGACGCGTTGCTGCGGGCCAACTACTCCGTCGAGCCGCTCAGCGACGAGGCGTCCGCCGAGTTGGCCCGGCAGCTTCCTGCCGCGGCGTCGGTGGGCAACCCGATCGACATGTTGGCCGCCGCCGGTGCGGCCGCCTACCGCGACGTCACCGAGGCGGTGTTGTCGCTGGATGAGGTGGACGTGCTCATCGTCATCTACACGCCGATCGGCCTGGAGGACGACGAGGCCGTCGCCCAGGCGATCAGCGACGGCGTGGCCGCCGCACGGGCCAAGGGCGCTGACGGAGTCGTGCTGGCCTCGGTGGTCGGCGGCGAAGGCCGGCACAGCGAACCGCAGGCGAACGGGGAGGCAGGCGGGCGCGAAGTGATCCCCACCTTCGCCTTCCCCGAGGATCTGGCGCCGCTGCTGGGCCCGATCGGTGACTACTGCGACTGGCTGGCCCGTGACCTGGGGCGGGTAGGCGAGCCGGAGGGCTGTGACACCGAAGAGGCGCTGAGGATCGTGACCGAAGCGCTCAGCCAGCGGGGTGAGGGTTGGCTCACCGTGGCCGAGGCGCGAGCGGTACTCGACGCGGTGGGAATCAACCTGAACGCAGGCCGGGTGGTGGTGAGCGCCGCCGAGGCTCGTGCCGCAGCCGACGGGATCGGCTATCCGGTGGCGGTCACGGTGGCCTCGACCGGGATCGTCCACAAGTCCGACGTCGGTGGGGTCCATCTGAACCTGGCGACCGCCGACGAGGTGGCGAAGGCCTATCAGGCGGTGTCGTCGCTGACCGAAGGCACCGACGCACGGCTGGACGGGGCGCTCGTCGGTGCGATGGAGGATGGCATCGAGCTGTTTCTCGGCGTCGACCGCGACGCCTCCTTCGGGCCGTTGATCGGTTTCGGGCTGGGGGGAACCTCGGTGGAGGTGCTCGACGACGTGGCCTTCCGGTTGGCGCCCCTGACCGATAGGGATGCCCACGACCAGGTGCGATCGATCCGCGGCTGGAAGCTGCTCGCCGGCCACCGCGGCGCACCCCCGGTGGACGCCGAGGCCATCGAAGACCTGCTCGCCCGCATCTCGGCGCTGGTCGTGGCCGTCGACGGGATCGCCGAGCTCGACATCAACCCGTTCTTTGCCCGTCCGGATGGGGTGGTGGCCACCGACGTCCGCATCCTGATCAAGGAGCCCGGCCGGTGAGCATCGGACGCGTCCACCGCTCGACCGTGTGACCGGTTTGGTGTGACCGAATCGGTGTGACCTGCGTCCGAAGCGAACGGAGTCGCGGCCCGGCCGGACGGGTGAGTTGGTCGGCGAGGCGGTTTTCTTGGGAAACTACCGGCATCATGATCGACGAGAAGCTTAAGTCCGTATACCACGACATCGTTTCCCGCAACCCGGCGCAACAGGAGTTCCACCAGGCGACCCGGGAGGTGCTCGAGTCGCTGGGTCCGGTGGTGGCCAAGCACCCCGAGTATCTGCACGCCAAGGTCATCCAGATGTTGGCCGAGCCCGAACGTCAGATCATCTTCCGGGTGCCCTGGGCCGACGATCAGGGACAGGTCCACATCAACCGGGGCTTTCGCATCGAGTTCAACAGCGCCTTGGGGCCATTCAAGGGCGGCCTGCGCTTTCACCCGTCGGTCAACCTGGGCATCGTCAAGTTTCTCGGCTTCGAGCAGGTGTTCAAGAACGCGTTGACCGGGCTGCCGATCGGTGGCGGCAAGGGCGGTTCCGACTTCGACCCCAAGGGCCGCTCGGACGCCGAGGTGATGCGCTTTTGTCAGAGCTTCATGACCGAGCTGTATCGCCACCTGGGCGAGTACACCGACGTGCCCGCCGGCGACATCGGCGTGGGCACCCGCGAGATCGGCTACCTGTTCGGCCAGTACAAGCGGATCACGAACCGCTACGAGTCGGCGGTGATCACCGGCAAGAGCACGGAATGGGGCGGCTCCCAGGTGCGCACCGAGGCCACCGGCTACGGCGCGGTGTTCTTCGCCAAGGAGATGCTCGAAGCGCAGAACGGCTCGATCGAGGGCAAGCGCTGCATCGTCTCCGGCTCGGGCAACGTCGCCATCTACGCGATTGAAAAGCTGCATCAGCTGGGCGCGATCGTCGTCGCCTGCTCGGACTCCGACGGCTTCATTCACGACCCGGCGGGAATCGACCTCGACCTCCTCAAGCAGGTGAAGTCGGTCGAGCGCCAGCGGCTGACCACCTACGCCGAGCGGCGCGGCGGCGTCACCCACCATCCGGCGGGCAGCGTCTGGTCGATCCCGGCCGAGGTGGTGTTTCCGTGCGCCACCCAGAACGAATTGTCCGGTCGCGATGCGGCGAGCCTGGCCAAGAACGGCTGCATCGCCGTGGTCGAGGGTGCCAACATGCCTTGTACCGCAGCCGCCATCGACGTCTTCCGGGAGAACGGCATCCTCTTCGGCCCGGCCAAGGCCGCCAACGCCGGCGGCGTTGCCACCTCGGCGCTCGAGATGCAACAGAACGCCAGTCGCGACTCCTGGGAGTTCCACTACACCGAGGATCGGCTGGCCAAGATCATGTCGAACATCCACGACACCTGCCTGAGCACCGCGGATGAGTTCGGCCGCCCCGGCGACTACGTCACCGGCGCCAACGTGGCCGGGTTCAAGCGGGTGGCTGCCGCGATGATGGCATTTGGTCTGGTGTAACGCCCTTGGACCACGACGACCACGCGGCGATGTTTCGCCAGAAGGTGCTGGTCAGCGCGCTGCTGACCGTGCCGGCGGTGATCTACAGCTCGATGCTTCAGGACCTCCTCGGCTACACCGCCCCGGAGTTCCCCGGGTCCAACTGGGTGGCGGCTGTGTTTGCGACGGCGGTGTTTGCGTACGGCGGGCCGGTGTTTCTGCGCGGTGGGGTGTCGGAGATCAAGGCCCGCCAGCCGGGCATGATGCTGTTGATCTCGCTGGGCCTGATCGTGGCGTTCGTGGCATCGGTGGCGACCCAGTTCGGACTGATCGACGTCGACCTGTGGTTCGAGCTGGCGACGCTCGTCACCGTGATGCTGGTCGGCCACTGGCTGGAGATGCGAGCGGTCGGGCGGGCCCAGGGTGCGCTGGCAGCGCTGGCCGAGCTGTTGCCCGACGATGCCGAACGGCTCGACGCTGACGGCGAGCCGACAACGGTCGCCATCGCGGAGCTGGCCGAGGACGACATCGTGCTCGTGCGGGCCGGCGGCCGGGTGCCGGTCGACGGGACGATCACCGACGGCGCTGCCGAACTGGACGAGTCGATGATCACCGGCGAGTCCCGGCCGGTGGCCAAAAAGGTGGACGACGCGGTCGTCGCCGGCACGGTGTCGACCGACTCGTCGATTCGCATCCGGGTCGACGCCACCGGAGACGACACTGCGTTGGCCGGCATCCAGCGCCTGGTCGAGGAGGCCCAGTCGTCCCACTCGCGAGCCCAGGCGATGGCCGACCGCTTTGCCGGCTGGCTGTTTTACGCCGCGATCGGGTCCGGGTTGCTCACCTTCGTGGTCTGGATGGCACTCGGCGAGCCGGCCAATGCGGTCGAGCGGACGGTGACCGTGCTGGTGATCGCGTGCCCCCACGCCCTCGGCCTGGCCATTCCGCTGACGATCGCCGTGTCGACCAGCGTCGCGGCCTCGTCGGGCATCCTGATCAAGGACCGCCTGGCGCTCGAGGGGATGCGCCGGGTCGACGTTGTGTTGTTCGATAAGACCGGCACGCTGACCGCCGGGGAGCACGAGGTGACCGACCTGGCCGTCGCCGGGGTGGACGAGCACCGGTTGTTGACGCTGGCCTCCGCAGTGGAGGCCGAGAGCGAACATCCCCTGGCCAGGGCGATCATCGCCCGGGCCGGCCAGGACGACGCTGTCGGTCGGGGCAGCGACCACCGCAGCCTGGCCGGCAGGGGCGTGACCGCCACGGTCGATGGGGTCGAGACGGCGGTCGGCGGCCCGGCGTTGCTCGAGGACCGGGGCGTCGAGGTGCCCGAAGCGCTGGCCGAGACCACCGAGCAATGGCGCGAGCGGGGCGCGTCGGTGCTTCACGTCATCGCGGACGGCGAGGTGGTGGGCGCCTTTGCCATGGAGGACGCCATCCGCCCGGAGTCGGCCGACGCCGTTCGAGCGCTTGCGGATGTGGGGATTCAAACGGCGATGATCACCGGCGACGCCCAACAGGTGGCCGACTCGGTCGCCGATGCGCTGGGCATCGACGAGGTGTTCGCCGAGGTGCTGCCCGAGGACAAGGACTCCAAAGTGACCGAGCTCCAGGGTCGGGGCCGGCGCGTGGCGATGGTCGGCGACGGCGTCAACGACGCGCCGGCCCTGGCCCGCGCCGACGTCGGCATCGCCATCGGGGCGGGCACCGACGTGGCGATGGAGTCGGCCGGGGTGGTGCTGGCCTCGTCGGACCCCCGCAGCGTGCTCGGGGTGCTCAAGCTGTCCAAAGCGAGCTACACCAAGATGATTCAGAACCTAACATGGGGTGCTGGCTACAACCTGATCGCCATCCCGTTGGCCGCCGGGGTGCTCGCGTTTGCGGGTATCACCCTGTCGCCGGCGGTCGGAGCGATCATCATGTCGGCCTCCACCGTGATCGTGGCGGCCAACGCCCAGCTGTTGCGCCGGGTCGATCTCGATCGGGACCGCCTGTGCGGCCAGGGGTAGTCCCTGACACCTGGCGCCCCAGGCCCCGTATGCGGGCGCGTCGTCCCGTCGTTGCTCGCCGGACCGTTGGGGCTGAGCGGCGAGCTGTTCCGGGGCCTTCGAGAAAGCGGTTTCCAACCGGAGGGCCGGCGTGATTGGATGGTTGGACCGAGGAAAGGAGGTGGTCCACATCAACGACAGTTCTTATGGGACTTCGGAGGTGGCTGGCCGCTAAAGCGGCTCGCTGGATCTCTTTGGCGAATCCCCGCCAGACACCCGGCGGATCGATGATCGGGAACAGTCCCGCTCGATGCAACACGCGTCGATCCGTCGTTCACAACCAGTAACGCAATGAGGGAGGCGCTCCGAAGCCGGGGCGTCTCCCTCCGCGTCCGGACCAGCACGTCACCGCATCCGTAGGTGTCAATGGCCGAGCGTTGCCACATGATGACCCAATTGCACGTACCCGGACGATCGCCCAGCGACCGGCCGGAGGATCGTCGAGGGGTATCTGCGAATGCCGCAGCACCAACCCGATGGCTGGGCCGATCTCGACCGACTCGCTGACGCCTCGACCCGAGGGATCTTGCAACGCCTCGATCAGGAAGAATCCGAAGCGGGATTACCGCCGCGGTTGCGCGCGGTGAGGTGTGGCGGTGAGGTGTGGCCCTACGAACACCCCGACGCGGGGCGGCGACCGCACCTGGTGCTGACCCAGCGTGTGAGGAGCCTTCAGTCTGAGCGCACGTCGGAGGTGTGCGCCGCACTCGGTGCCGCCACCGATTGCCCGGGGCCCGGCTGACCGTACGGGCCGGCGAGGAACTCGTTCAGCTTGGCCTCGGCCTCGTCGCCGAAAAGGATGTCGCACACCTCGCGCAGGCCCTCGGTGTCGCCAAGGTCGGCGTTGGGCACCACCTGTTCGATCTTCGAGCGGCGGCGCATGAAGTCCTCCAGGCGGGTCACCATCTCGGTGCTGGCGGCCAGGTACAGCTCGACGCGCAGGTAGTCGGTGCCCCCGAAGATGTCTTCGCCCATCGACGGGTCGGAGCGGATCGCCTCCAACATGGCGAACGCCCGACGTCCGTAGCGCCGCCAGAGGCGGTCCGACAGCGGCTCCACGTCGGGTCGCACTCGCAGGTCGTCCAGGCGCATCAGGCGGGCCTGACGGTAGAACACGTCGCGGGTTTCGCTGGTCGGCTCGCCGTACCAGGTGCCGGTGTCCTTCTCGAGGGGCAGCCCCAGGTCCTCGACAGCGTCGGCCACCTCCTCGCCGACGTTGAGGCAGTCGGTCAGCTTGCCGCCGAAGATGGAGATCACGCTGCGGGCGCGGTCCACCTCGATCTCGTGCTTACGGCTGAGCGACGTCCAATCGACGTCGGTGCGGTCGCCACCCGAGTTGGGCACGACCAGGGGTCGAACGCCGCAGCGCTCGGCGATGACATCATCGGTGGTCAGGGGTTTGGGTAGATCGAGGCGTTTGTTGATCTGATCCAACAGGAACGCCCGGTCGTCGTCGGTGACGCCGGCACGGGGGTCGTCGGTGCGGGTGTCGGTGGTGCCGATCACCGAGCGGATACCCATGGGGATCACGTAGAACAGCCGCCCACTGTCATCGAAGAAGGCGAGCACCCGCTGGTGTTCGGTGGTCGTCAGCCGGGGGACGATCAGGTGGATGCCCTTGGAATAGACGATGCGATGCTCGGTCGTCACGCCCCAGGCGGAGTTGAGCCCGTCGACGTAGGGGCCGGCGGCGTTGACGATCGTGCGGGCCTTCAGCTCGAGGCGTTCGCCGGACTCCAGGTCGGCAAGGCCGAGCTGCCAGTGACCATCGCTGCGCTGGGCATCGACCAGGTCGACGTAGTTGGCCACCGCCGCCCCGGCCTCGATCGCCGAGCGGACGAACCCGAAGACGAAGCGGGCGTCGTTGTCGCGCAGGTAGGCGTCCCGGTACTCGATGCCGCCCCGGACGCCGTCCGTATCGATGACCGGTTCGGTCTTTTTGATCGCCTCGGCGCTGTGCAGCTTGGGTGGCCGGGTGCGGAACTTGCCGATGCCCCAGTAGGCGGTGGCGCCGAGGGCAGCGAACCATGGCGGGTAGGGCGAGCTGTCGTCCAGTGCGGCCAGAAACGACAGCTCGGCCACGTTGTCGGGGTAGGCCTTCATCAGCCGGTTGCGGCTCTCACACAGCTTGTACACCAGCGGCAGCTCGTAGTTCTCCAGGTACTTGAACCCGCCCCACACCAGGTTGGAGCTCTCCTGGCTGGTCTCGGAGCCGAAGTCGGCTCGGTCGATCAGGGCGACCGAGGCACCCCGCCCGGCCAGCGAGGCGGCCGTGACCGCCCCGTTGATTCCGCCGCCCACGATGGCCACGTCGACCATCCCGTCGCGCAGTCGGTCGATGTTGGTGTCTCGCAATGCCATGGGTGAACGGTACCAATCGGGGGCGGCCAGGCCCGATCCGTGGCGGTCGCCCCGGCGCGAGCGTCAGCCGTCGCCTCGTGTCTGGGACCGCGCACCCCAGGGGGTGGCGATCGATCGGGCGGCCAGCGTCAGCTCGGAGACGGCGAACGTGTGGGCCTGGCCGATCAGCCGTTCCCCGCCGTCGGCCCAGTCCTCGATCAGCGTCTGTGCCCAGTCGAGCGAGACCGCCGAGCAGTCGACGCGTCGGGTGCCCTCGCCGTCGACGAGGATCAGGTGCTCGGCGCCGGGCCGCCCGGCCGGGTCGATGTTGGCCCGCACCTCGAGGGTTCCCTCGGTGCCGACGATCGACAGGCGCACGTCGCCCCAGGTGCCCAGCCCGGCGGGGGACAACAGGTCGACGCGGTGATCGCCGACCACCGGGCCACCGTCGGCACTCGCCACCAAGCAAAGCGTGCCGATGTCGGCGAATCCGGGGTGCTCGGGGTGGGTGAGGTTGCCCTCTGAGCCGGCGGTCACCGCGGCGTCGAGATCACCGGTGATCGCCAGAAACTGATCGACCTGGTGCGAGGCGAGGTCGACCAGGATGCCCCCCGAGGTGGCCGCGTCGAAGAACCAGGCGGGTCGCTCGTCGGCGTTGAGGGTGTGGGGCCCCGAGCCGATCACGTGGGCGACTTGGCCGACGGCGCCGCTGCGGGCCAGTCGGATCGCCTCGGAGGTGGCGCGGTTGGTGAACCGCTCGGTGAACAGCACGCTCCAGCGACGCCCGGAGGTGGCCACCGCCCGGCGAACGCGTTGCAGGTCCGGGGCGGTGGTCACCCCGGGCTTGGCGCTCAGGACGTGTTTGCCCGCCGAGAGCGCGGCGACGGCCACGTCGGCCCGCTGCGAGGGGATGCCTGCGGTCACCACGACGTCGATGCGGTCGTCGGCGAGCAGTTCGGCCGGGTGGACGGCCACGGAGTCCGGTCGCCAGCCCTCGTACAGTTCGAGGAACTCCCCGTCGGCGACGTGGGTCGCGGCGTTGGCGCCGGCGTCGAGCAGTCCCTGCACCAGTTCGAAAACGTGCAGGTGATCGAGGCCGATCACGCCCAGGCGAAGGCTCACCCTGATGCACCCCTTTCCCCGACCGACGATGCACCGGACGGTATCTCAGGGAATCTTGCGGGGCGATGCACCGTGGCCACCGTCGGTGACTACGGTCACCGACGCGAGCTTGTGACGAGGGAGAGCTTGCACCTCATTCACCCACCGGCATGAGTTGATCATGCTTCGTGAAAGGCATCAAGAATGTATAGGAAGCTCTCCCTGGGCCTCGCAGGTCTCGGATTGGTCGCGCTCGGTTGCGCTCGGTTGCGCGCCCGCCCCACCGGCGCCGCCCAAGCCGACAGAGTTCACGGTGAACACCACCGCCGACACCTCCGACTTCAAGGCGGGAGATGGCTTGTGCGCCGACGCCACATTGAAGTGTTCGCTTCGGGCGGCGGTCACCGAAGCCAACGCTCAGAACCGGCCGACCACGATCCACCTCGGACGCGCCACCTATTCGCTGAACCTGGAGGGCGGATCGTCGGACAGCCCGACGAAGGGCGACCTGGATGTTGTTGGCGAGGTGATCATCGATGGCCGGGGCGCAACGGTCGATGCGTCCGGTCTGGGCGATCGCATCTTTGACGTCGCCCAGGAGGGGTCACTGGATGCGAGGAACCTCCGCTTGGTCGGTGCCTCGGCGGTGCCGACCGAGTCGGGTGGCGCCGTGCGCAGCAAGGGCAACCTGTTGCTTCACCGGGTGACCGCAACCGGTAACCGGGTGACCGGAGCCGGGGCCTCCGGAGGCGCACTGCTCAATGAGGGTGGCACCGTGATGGTGACCAACTCCAACCTGTCGAACAACTCAGCCGTTCGCGCCGGGGGAGCGATCGAGGCCAGCGGCGGACGAACTCAGGTCGACGACACCACGATGAGCGGCAACGTCGCCGGACCGGTGCCCGGTAACGGCGGTGCGCTGCACCTGACCGGCGTCGGCAACGTGACGGTCAACCGCTCGGTCGTGACCGACAACACGGCCGGCTCCGAGGGTGGCGGCCTGTGGAACTCGGGCGGAGGCACGATGACGGTGGCGGGCACGACGCTGACCGGCAACATCGCCAACGGCGTCGACCCCGACAACGGTGGTGGTGCCCTGTTCAACGACGGCGGCAGCCTCACCGTGAATACGTCCACCGTGTCGGACAACTCGGCCGTTCAGGGCTCGGGTTCGGGTGGCGGCGTGTTCAACAACGCCGGCACGTTGACCGTCCGCAACAGCACGTTCGGCCAGAACTCGGCCGCCCGTGCGGGTGGCGCAGTTGAAACCGCCGGTGGCAACGTCGCCGATGCGGGCTCCGGCTCGGGCGGCGGCATCCTCAGCGAGCACGGTGCCACCACGGTGACCAACTCGACCGTCTCGGACAACGTCTCGGCTCGTGCCGGTGGCGGCATCGAGGTGGCCGGCGGTAGCGCCGACCTGGCCGATGTGGAGTTGAACCGCAACTCGACCGGCAACGCGCCCGGCAACGGCGGGGGCATGCATCTCGGCGGAGCCAGCGTGGTGACCGTGGACGCCAGCCAGGTGTTGGCCAACCACGCCTCCAACGAGGGCGGCGGTCTGTGGAACTCGCCCGGCGGAACGCTGACGGTGTCCAACACCAGCGTCACCTCCAACACGGTTGGCAACGCGCCCAACGGGCCCAACGTGTTTCAGAAGGGTCCGCTCGTCGGCGGCGTGTTCACCGTGAACGGAGCCCCGATCGCTGAGGGCCCCAACGCCCTGGCCTTCGGCTGATCACCCGCGGTTGGGGCCACGGCCCAAACCGTAAGCGGTCCTCCCGCAGGGGGAACAGCGGACGTCGTGCCTCAGCGGCCGGCGTCCGCTGTCGCGTCCGGGTGGATGCCCAGCAAGGGCGTGCACCCGGGCTCGGTCACGATGCGCCGGGTTCGGCCTCCAGCGTCACGGGAATCTCGTCGGTCCACGGCTGACGACACACCATGTCGGCCACGGCCACCGTGCCCCGTTCGAACTCGCCGGTGGCCGCATCGACCAGGCGGTAGCGCTGGTGGGGCGTGCCCATTTGCTGGGACTCCAACATGATCACCCGCACCTCGCCCGGCTCGAACGCGCAGCGCTCCTGCAGGGCATCGAGCAGCTGCTGGTGGTGCAGGTGTCCCTCGCCGAAGTTCCAACCCAGCGCCGCGCCGGCGACGAACTCGCCGTCGACGGACACGTGCCGGGTTCCGCCGTCGCCGCCCAGCGCCCGGGGCAGCAGGCCAAACAGCGCCCGGCCGTGGGAGTGCATCGACCGGAAGGCATATCCCTTGAAGGCGAGCGATTCGGCGACCTCGCTGCCGTAGAGGCGCTCGAGCTGGGCCGCCGGCATGGTTGCTGACTTGACGACGTGGTGCTCGAAGCGCTCGGTGGCCTCCGGGGTGAAGGACCACAGCGAGGTGGCCCAGTTGCCCGCGTACTAGCGCATGGCGACGAGAAACGAGAACCGTTCGGGCAGGTAGTTGCCCGCTGCGACCAACACCACCAGCGACGCGATCAGCGCCCACACCAGCGGGTTGGACACATCGCCCACGCCCCAGGCTGCGTCGTGGACGAACAGCACACAGGTCCCGTAGATCATGAAGACGTTCCATTCGAGCGGCACGCCGAGCGGAAGCGAACTGATGATGAAGAGGTGGAAGCCGATCATGGCTGCGGCTGCCGCTGTGGTGAGCGCACCGCCGGTGGAGAACAGCAGTACGGCGGGCACCACGAACTCGAACACGGTGCCACCGTGGGCGAGCGCGGCCGAGAGGCGCGACGGGGTGAGGTCGTCCGGGTGGGACCGAAAGAACCGACGCTTGAGCGCCTTGTTGCGCAGCAGCGGGCTGTTGGACAGCATCACCGACACGACGAACGGGAAGTGGGCGTTGAGCTTGGAGGTGGCTGCCCCCCACCAGATCGCCACCATCACCAGCTTGAGCGCCACGATCATGTCGACGCCACCGAACAGGAAGGCCACGCACATGACGAGGTAGACTTCGCTGCGCGCCGCCAGAAAGATGGTTTTGTCCCGCAGCCCGAGCAGCGGCACGACGACCAGCAGCGGCAGCACCCGGCCGACGGCAAGCGTGCCGAGCGCGCCCGACTCGGGAGCGAGCGCCCCGAGGCCCACCTCGGGTGAGCCCGCCAGCGCCCAGATCGCCGCAGCGATCACACCGACGTAGAGCGCCACATCAAGCGGGGTGCGGCGCGTCCCGGCGGTGCCCGGCAGGTGGTTCGGCCAGGGCGGCAGGCGGATGGTGCCCGGGCGCAACCAATACAAGAAGCCGCCGATCGGAGGCAGGAAACGCATCGTCAGAGGGCCGAACCCGCACCCGAGGCCGAGCACTTCGAACAGCAGGGTGAACACGACCACCTTCTGGAAGGCGATCGGCTCGGTCCACCAGGTGGAGATGTTTCCCAGCGTGCCGATCCCCGGCGTGAGCGACACGACCAGCGCCGCACCCAGCGAGTACAGGGCGATCTTGAGGGCGTACAGCACAAGCACGGCGTCGGGGGTGCCAAACCCGGCCTCGGCCCAATCCTGTGCCATCGGCCGGATGCGGTCGGAGCGTCGCCCATCGGCCCACCCCGGTTCGACCTCGGCCAGACGCGGCTTGATGAACCCCACTGCTACGACCTCCCCGTGACACCCCGGACGGACCGTATCCCAACGTCGAGCCCCAGGGTTGGACGCGGCTGCGGACCTCGCCTGCTAGTTGTGACAGTGCTACTTGCACAATGCGGGTCACCGCCTACAGTGATCGGGCGCGGCGTCGTCGTGCATGGAGGGGGGCACATGTCACGACCGTCCAGGTTTGAGGGGCGCATCGGGCGCACCGTTGCAGAGTCCGAGCCGTACTTCGACGAGGGCCCACACCCCGACGACGCCTTCGGCGGTCGGGACTCTGCGGCCAACGACTCTGCGCCCAACGACTCTGCGCCCAACGTTGTGGTCGTGCTGCTCGACGACACCGGCTACGCCCAGTTCGGTTGCTACGGGTCCGACATCGATACCCCCAACATCGATGCGCTGGCGGCCGGGGGATTGCAGTTCACCAACTTCCACGCCACACCGCTGTGCTCGCCCACTCGCGCGTCGCTCTTGACCGGCCGCTCGGCCCACGCGGTCGGCATGCGGGCGATTTCCAACTTTCGCACCGGGTTCCCCAACATGCTGGGGCATATCTCCAACGATGCGGCCACGATGGCGGAGGTGCTCTCGGACGACGGCTACGCCACGTTCTGCGTCGGCAAGTGGCACCTGGCCCGCATGGAGCAGTGCTCGGCCGCCGGGCCCTTCGATCAGTGGCCGCTCGGCCGGGGCTTCGACCGCTTCTACGGTTTCCTCGAGGGCGAGACCGACCAGTTCCACCCCGACCTGGTGTGCGATAACCACCACGTTGAGGCTCCGTCCCCGCTTCGCTCGGACCGTTCGGGCCACGGAGGCCAGGACACGCTCCCGACCGGTTCCGATCATGTGGGCCGTTCGGGTCACGGAGGCCAGGACGGTTCTCCGGTCGGTGGTGACGGCGGGCGCCCCCTCCCGGAGGGCCTGGGCGACCAGGGCCTGGGGGTGATCGCCCGCTCCGGGGGCCTGCGCCCCGACCGTCCGTTCTTCACCTATCTCGCCTTCGGCGCGACCCACGCCCCGCACCAGGCCCCCGAGGCCTACCTGGAGAAGTACCGGGGTCGCTACGACGAGGGCTGGGACGTGGTGCGCCGGCGCTGGTTCGAGCGTCAGCTTGCCTTGGGGGTGATCCCCGAGGGAACCGAGCTGGCGCCCCGCAACCCCGGGGTCGAGCCGTGGGAGGACCTGCCGGAGAACCAGCGTCGCCTCGCCGCCCGGCTGCAGGAGGCGTTCGCCGCCTTTCTCGATCACACCGACGACCAGATCGGTCGGCTGGTCGAGGGGCTCGACCGGTTGGGTCAGCTCGACAACACCGTGCTGTGTGTCCTCGCCGACAACGGGGCGTCCCAGGAGGGCGGTCCGTACGGGGTGATGCACGAAATGAAGTTCTTCAACGGCATCCTCGAAACGCCGGACGAGGCGATCGAGCGCATCAACGACATCGGCGGCCCGCACAGCCACACCAACTATCCGTGGGGCTGGGCCCAGTGCGGAAACTCGCCGTTCAAGTGGTACAAGCAGAACACCCACGAGGGCGGGGTGCACGTGCCGATGGTGATCTCCTGGCCCGACGGCCTGGACCCGGCCCAGCGGGGCACCCGCCGCGACCAGTTCGTCAACGTCGCCGACATCGCCCCGACGCTCTACGAGCTGGTCGGCGTCGAGGCGCCGGGCACCTATCGGGGCATCGAGCAGCTGCCGGTGACCGGGCACAGCTTCGCATCGGTGCTCCAAGCAGCCGATGCGCCGGCGACCAACACCCTGCAGTACTTCGAGATGGGCGGCAGCAGGGCGCTGGTTGCGGGGGAGTGGAAGGCGGTGTGCAAGCACACCCCCGGGGCCGACTACGACGCCGAGGCCTGGGAGCTGTACCACCTGGCCGAGGACCGCTCGGAGTGCGACGACCTGGCCGAGGCGCAGCCCGACAAGCTGGCCGAGCTGGTGGCGCTGTGGTGGGTCGAGGCCGACCGCCACGGCGTGTTGCCCCTCGATGACCGCACGTTCGAGCTGTTCGGCGCCCGCTTCCGCGACCGGTCCCCACACCCGGTCGATCGCCGCTACCGGTACCGACCGCCGATGTCGCCCATGCCCGCCCAGGCCTCGGCACCGATCGGTGGCCGCAGCTTCACGCTGACCGCCCGGGTCACGCGCAGCGCCGACGACGGCGGCGTGCTGTTCTCGACCGGCACCGAGAACTCGGGGATTGCACTGTTCGTGCAGGACGGTCGCCTGGTGCTCGACTACAACGCCTTCGACGACCACACCGTGATCGAATCCGATGTGGAGGTGCCGGCTCGAGACGCCGAGCTGGTGTTGCGCTGCACCCGCGGCGACGGGATGAGCGGATCGGCCGAGCTGCTCATCGACGGGGTGCCCGCCGGCTCGGCCAAGCTGCCGCTGTACCTGCGCGTGATCTCCTCGGTGGGCTCCAGCATCGGCTACGGCGGCGGGTCGGCCGTGTCGCCGCGCTACCAGGGGGCATTTCCCTTCTCCGGAACCCTTCACGAGGTGGAGATCCAGCTGCACGGCCACGCCCCGGGCGCCGACCGCGCCACCGCCCGAGCCGAGATGGCCCGCCAGTGACCCGTCCGCGCCGACCGCAGTCCAACCGAAGGCGGCCCAACCGGCCGATCGAGGAGCAGCGATGACCGATCCGATCACTGCCACCACGGCGTTGACGATCACCCTGCTTGGAACCGGCACCCCGCTGCCAGATGCCGACCGGGCGGGCCCGGCCACGCTGATCGAGGGCGGCGGCCAGAGCTTTCTGGTCGATGCGGGTCGGGGCGTGCTGATGCGCCTCACCGCCGCCGGCGTCCAGGCGGCCAACCTGACAGCGGTGCTGGTGACCCACCTGCATTCCGACCACATCACCGACCTGGGCGACCTGATCACCGCCGTGTGGATCGGCACCTTCGAGCCGACCCCCCTCAACATCGTGGGCCCTCCGGGCATCGCGGCGGTGGTTGAGGCCATTCTGGCGTCGCTCGGGTCGGACATCTGCTATCGCATGGCCCACCACGACGACCTGCCCGAGCGGCCGATGGTCTCGGTCACCGAGGTGACCAACGGCCCGGTGCCGCTGCCCGGCCCGGTGCGCGTCAGCTGCGCCCCAACCGACCACCGCCCGGCCGACCCGAGCATCGGCTTCCGCTTCGATCACGAGGGTGCCGCCGTGGTGACGGCGGGCGACACCGTGCCTTGCGCCGGCCTCGACGGGCTCTGCCAGGGCGCCCAGGCGCTGGTGCACACCGCGATCCGCAAGGATGTGATCGCCGAGATCCCCATTCCTCGCCTGCTCGACGTCCTCGACTACCACTCGTCGCCCGAGGAGGCCGCCCAGACCGCGCAGCGGGCGGCCATGGACACCCTCGTGCTCACCCACTACATGCCGGCGTTTCCCTCCGGCGGCGGCGAGGACTGGCGGGCCCGGGCCGCCGAGCACTTCGACGGCACGATCGAGCTGGGCGACGATCTGCATCGGGTCGAGGTGCCGGCACCGGAATGACGCTTGGCCCTCGAACGCCGGTCCCCGGACCCGAGCCGCAGTGGGTCAAGGTCACCCGCCGAGGAACGCCTCGATCCGGTCGGCTGCGGTCGCCACCCCGTCCTCGCCTTCGAGCAGCACACCGAGCCGCTGTGCCTCGATCGCCAACGACTCATCGCCGTCGAGTCTGGCGATCGCCGAGCCAAGATCACCCGTGCCCTTGGCGTGGACCCCGGTGCCCAACTCCACCTGCCGCTTGGCGTGCCAAACCTGATCGAAGATCGACGGGATGACCACCGACGGTTGGCCGGCCGCCAGCGTCATCGAGTTCGTGCCGTGCGACCCCGAATGCACCACCCCGCGGACCCGGGGAAGCACCTGTGCCAGCGGCGCAAAACGCCAGACGCCGTGCTGTGACGGATCGAACCGTCGACTCAGCTCGTCGACCGTGCTGTTGAGGGAGCAGAGGGACACGGTCCGCCCGCCGAGCGCGTCCGCAGCCCTGACCGCGGCCTCGAATCGCTCCGGATGGCTCGACGCCGCCAACGTGCCCAACGTGATCAGCAGCGGCGGATCGTCGGCCGCCAAAAACTCGTCGAGACCCTCGGGCAACCCGGCGTGGTCGTTGTCCCAGTGGGTAAACCCGGTCAGCGAGTAGTTCGATGGCCAGTCGGGGGCCGGCGCCACATAGTGGTGCGAGGCCATGCCCAGGTTGAGGTGGGGAGAGATGCGCAGATCCAGCGGGCTCCGCAGCGTGTCGTCCAGCCCCTTGCCGCGCCGAAAGTCGGCGAAGTCCCGAGAGAACGTCAGCGAGTTGGGTCGGGGGCTTCGTGCGATCCGCCAGCTCAGGCGGTTCAACCTGGGGCCCAGGGTCGACACCGGCGGCAGCGGATTCTGGGTCTCGGTCGGCACCAGCATCGGGAAGAGGTCGCCGCCGATCCACGGCAGTCCTCGTTGCTCGGCGGCCATCGCCCCGACGATGCACGCCGCTGGGTGCCCGAACAAGACGTCGGCGCCATCGAGAGCGTCGTAGACGGCCCGGTACTGCGCCTCGAGATGTGGAACCGTGTACTTGCCGAAGTAGAGCTGAAGCAACCGGGTGCCGCCGAGGCGCATGCCCCATTTTGCGATCCACTCGCCCTCGGTGTTGAGGGCGTTGGGCCCAAGATCCGATCCGCTGTGGACGCACGTGAACGGCTCGGCGGCCAGCTCCTGGTGGAACTCTCGTGGCACCACGAACGTGACCTGGTGGCCGCGTCGGCAGAGCTCGGTCGCCACTGGCACGTACGGGTAGACGTCGCCCCGGTACGCCATCGACAGAACCACGAGCTTCGACATGGTTGGACCGTACCCGTCGATGCCACATGGCGGGGGTTGCGGTGGGACCTCCGGCAGCGTGCGGCGGGACGCGCCGCTAGCTTGCCCGCATGGACTTTGGGATCGTCTTCGCCAATACCGGACCATTTGTCGACCCGGAGGCGGCGGCCGCCTTCGCCATCAAGGCCGAGGAGGTGGGGTTCGAGTCGCTGTGGACCGTCGAGCACGTCGTCGTTCCGGCGGGGTACGAGTCGACCTACCCCTACGACCCATCGGGTCGGATGCCCGGCAACGACGACGCACCCATCCCCGACCCGCTGATCTGGCTGTCGTACCTGGCGGCGGTCACCTCCCGCATCAAGCTGGCCACCGGCATTTTGATCGTGCCCCAGCGCAACCCGCTGGTGCTCGCCAAGCAGCTGGCCACGCTCGATGCCATGTCCGGCGGGCGCATGGAGTTTGGCATCGGCGTCGGCTGGCTCGAGGAGGAGTTCGACGCGCTCGGCGTGCCCTTCGACGATCGCGGCCGACGCACCGACGACTACATCGCTGCCATGCGGGCGTTGTGGGCGGACGACCGGGCCACGCACCACGGCGAGTTCGCCAGCTTCGACGACTGCGTGATGCGGCCCCAGCCGGCGCGCGGCGCCATCCCGGTCCACGTCGGCGGTCATTCCGATGCGGCGGCGCGTCGGGCCGGTCGTCTGGGCGACGGGTTCTTCCCGGGCAAGGGCGACCACGCCGAGCTCGCCCGCCTCTTCGACGTGGCCCGAGCGGCGGCCACCGAGGCCGGCAACGACCCCGACCAGCTTGTGTTGACAAGCGGGGGTAACGGGGCGGTCGGCTCGCGTGCGCTCGACGAGGTGAAGGCGCTCGCCGAGATGGGGGTCGGCCGCGTGGTCTTGCCGTCCTTCCTGTTCTGGCAGGACACCGTGGAGTCCTTGGAGCGCTACGGCGCCGAGGTGATCGCCGAGGCCCCGTAGCCCACCGCGGTGGCCTTGTTTGCCACCTGCCCGAAGTGGGAATCCAGTGCCGATGGAATCGTCGACCGACCCCCCGTCCGACGATCGTGCCTCGTCGGAACTGACCCCTGAGGAACGGGAGCGGTTGGACGGCCGGGCCGAGCAGGCCCGCCAGGACGACGCCGTCGAGGAGAGCGCCGACATCCAACTGTCGCGCGCCTTCCACCGGTCGTTGATCTCCGGGGAGGAGCGGCTGCATCGCAGCCTGCCCAACATGTCGGCCACCGGCGTGGTGGGTGGCATGGATGTCGGTATCGGCGTGCTGGCGTTGCTGGTGGTCAAGGAGGCCACCGGCAGCCAGATGTTGGCCTCGCTGGCATTCGCCAGCGGCTTCATCATCCTCACGTTGGCCCGCAGCGAACTGTTCACCGAAAACTTCATGATGCCGGTGACGGTGGTGCTGACCGAACGGCGCGATGGACTGGCGCTCCTGCGGCTGTGGGCTACCACGCTGGTGAGCAACTGGCTGGGCGGGGCGCTGCTGGTCGGCCTGGTGATGACCTCGATCCAGGGACTCGACGCAACCGCCATCGAGGTTGGGCGCCACTATCCGGAGATGGGTATCGGATGGGTGAGCTTTGCCGGCGGCATCCTGGGAGGCGTCGTCATCACGTTGATGACCTGGATCCAGCGGGCCAACCGAGACATGCTCGCCCAGCTGGCGATCGCCGTGGTGACGGCGTTCCTGCTGGCTGCGCCCCCGCTGAACCATTCGGTGGTCGGGTCGCTCGAGATGATGGGTGCCCTGTTTACCGGCCACGCACCCTTCGGGTGGATCGACGCGCTTGGCGCGGTCGCGTGGGCGGTGCTCGGCAACATCGTGGGCGGCGTCGGGCTGGTCACCGTGCTGAGGCTGGTGCAGGTTGGTCCCGACACCATTCGCTCCGAACAGCACCATGCGGATCGTGCCCATGAGATCCGCCAGGGGTGACGCGCGGTTTGTGTCACACCGGGTACTGTCGCACCCGGTCTGGTCAACAACGGCCAGCGTGGTGAGGAGTTTGCGATGAGCAACAAGGCAGTGGTCAACCTGAACACCGGTCTGGACGACCCCGAGACGGTGGCCATCGCGCTGTTGGTGGCGGTCGCCGCCGCGGAAGCGGGTCGCCCCTCCCTGATGTTTCTCACCAAGGAAGCGGTGCTGTTGGCGCTCGAGGGCGGCGCGGCGGGTTCGGACTGCGACGGTTTCCCCTCGATCGAAGGGTTGCTCGACCGCTACGTCGCCGCGTCCGGCAAGGTGCTGGTCTGTCCGGCCTGCTTCGCCGCCCGCCAGCTTGACGAGGGTGCGCTGATCGGCGGCGCCACCATCGGCGGCACGGTGCCTATGTGGGAGTGGATCGGCGACGAGGGCGCCACAACGTTCAGCTACTGACCTGGTTGGTGCACTGCTCGCTCAGCGGCTTGGCTTCGGTCGGACCTCGGCGAGGCGACCGCCGCCGATGCTGAACGTCCGGTCCTCCTCGAGCTGATCCGGCGCGTGGGTGACGACGACGGTGGCGATGCCCATCGACGTCGCGTTCTCGGTCAGCAGGTCCATGATGGCGACGCCGCGTTCGGCGTCGAGCGCGGCGGTGGGTTCGTCGGCGAGCAGCACCGACGGGGAGCCCATCAGCGCACGGGCGATGCCGACACGTTGGCGTTCGCCGCCGGACAGCTCGGCGGGTCGGGCGTCGGCCCGGTCGGTCAACCCGACCCGTTCCAACAGTTCGTCGGCGCGTTTTTTGGTCGTGTCGTTGAGGTTGCCGGAGATGTGGGCGACCAGGCGCACCTGTTCGCGAGCGGTGAGCGACGGAAACAGGCTGGCCGCCTGGTAGACGATGCCGATGTGATCACGGCGCAGCCGGGTGCGTTCGGCGTCGGACAGGTCGGTGGCCTCGACGCCCGCCACGGTCACCTTTCCGGAGTCGGGACGCAACAGCAGGGCGGCGACGGCGAGCAGGGTGGACTTACCCGAACCGGAGGCGCCGGTGAGCGCCACAACCTCGCCGGGTTCGACGCTCAGTGATATCTCGTCGCAGATCGTCCGGGTGTCGCGCCCGTCGGGCACGGTCACGGTGACCGAATCGAGGTGCAGGTTCATGCCATCCGTCCTTGGTGGTGGCGGGCGCGATTCACGGCTGGCTCCGCAACGCCATGATCGGGTCGACCGAGGTGATCCGTCTGACGGCGATCAGACAGCCGATCATGCCGAAGAGGATGAGCAGGCCGATCGTGGAAAGGATGGGGCCGGCTGCCAGCCGGAACGGGGCGTTGGTGCTGACGAGCGAGCCGATGGCGACCGCCAGGAGCGACCCGAGCACCGCGGTGGACACCAGGACGATCGCCATCTGCCCGAGGGCGTCGCGCAGCACGTAGGACCTTGAGGCACCCAGTGCCCTGAGCAGCGCGATCTGGGAGGCACGCTGCACGGTCCAGACCGTGAAGAACGCCCCAACGATCAGGGCCGAGATCACCAACAGGAAGTTCTGGATCAGGCTCATCGTGGACGTTTCACCGGTGTAGCCGGGCGAGCCGGCGTAGGCGGCGTCCTTGGTCTCCGCCTCGGTGTCCGATGCCTGCTCGGCGGCGGCAACGTCGGTCCCGTCGTCGGCCTTCAGGGCGATGGCGGAGAAGCGACCTTTGGCGTTGTCGCCGTACAGCAGGTCCTGCCAGGTCTCGAGCGACGTAAAGGCGATCGGCACGTGCCCGTACGACCCGGAGTAGGTGAACCCGAGCACCGGCAGTTCCTCGTCGATGCCGACGACGGTCAGCAGGTCGCCCACCTTGATGCCGTCGGTTTGAAACTCGTCGCTGAGCACCAGACCGGGTCGTCCCGCAAGCGCCTGTCGGGCTTCACCCCGGGGTGCAAGAAAGCTGTCCTCCGGGATGCCAAACAGTGCCATGTCGATCGTCGAGCCGTTGGCGCGCTTGGCGTTGAAGAACGACACGCCCAGCGCCGATGCCTCCACGCCGTCGAGCTTCTCGTACGGCTCGACGTTTACATCGGTCAGGGTCGAGCGACTGAACGTGCTGTCCGCACCGGGCTGGAAGGCCAGGTGCGTCAGGGGCAGCGCTCGCAACCCGGAGATGCCGTCGTCGACCAGCCCGTTGGCCAGGCCGGACAGCAGCGTGGCCATCAAAGCGACCAACCCGATCACCAGGCCGACCAAGGCGAAGCGGCCCCGGGCAAACTTCAGGTCTCGTAGGGCGAGGAACACCGGGCCTCCTCGGCAGGTGGGGGAATGAGTGGGGAGCCGGAGGTCGATCTGGCTCTGGCCGACGGCAACGCGACGAGGAGACCCTAACGATCTCGATCGCCCGGGTAGCCACGCGCCGTTCGAGCACCGTGCGGCGTTCGCTGGTTACCCTGCGGCAATGCGCCCAACCAAGTGGTTCGTTCCGTTCGTCGCTCTGCTGATGGTTGTCGCCGGGTGTTCCGACTCGGACGAGGCGGCGCCAGACAGCGCGAACTCCGGGGAAGGGGCTTCGACGACCAGCGCAGCGGACGTTGGCGCCGACGCGGCCTACGCCGAGCGTGGTCCGAACGAGGTGGGTACCATCGCATTCAAGCTGGACGACGGCCGCCGAGTGCAGGCCTGGTACCCGGCAGACGACAGCGCCGCCGACCTTCCGCTGGAGTCGTTCGACCTGGCCGGGCTGCTCAACCCCGGGCTGCAGGCCCAGATCCCCAAGGACAAGCGCCCGCTGTACGAGATCGCCGCCCATCCCGACGCCGATGCCGGCGCAGACGGCCCCTACCCGGTCGTCCTGTTCAGCCACGGCTTCGCAGGCTTTCCCGAGCAGTCCGCCGACCTGGTGACCCACCTGGCGTCGTGGGGCTTCGTCGTCGTTGCGCCCGATCACGTCGAGCGCAGCCTCAGCGGACAGCTCGGCACCGCAGCGCAAGGCGTGACACCGCGAGAGGATCCCGAGGTGCTGACGGCGTCGCTCGACGCAGCGCTGGTGCTGAAGGACTCGCCCCTCACCGGCCTGCTCGACGAGGACATGGTGACCGTGGCCGGCCACTCGGCGGGTGCCGGCGCCGCCTACCGGGAGGCGAGCGCCGACCCTCGCATCAAGGCGTTCATCGCCTACTCGATCGGCGAACGCACGGTCGACGGTGAGGCACCGCCGCCCGTGCCCGACGTGCCGGGCATGGTGATGGCCGGCACCAAGGACAACATCATCCCCTTTAGCGCCAGTGAAGAGGTGTACGACGGAATGCGGCCGCCCAAATACTTCGTCAAGATCGAAGGTGCGGGGCACCTGGTGTTCTCCGACATCTGCCTGATCGGCAAGGAGCAGGGAGGGCTGGTCGGGCTGGTCGGCGAGATCGGCTTGGACCTGCCCGCAAACCTGCTGGCCCTGGCCTCCGACGGCTGCGAGGACGATCAGCTCGACCCCGCCAAGGCGTTCGAGGCGATCGACCACTTCAGCGTGGCCTTCCTGCGCTACAGCCTGGGCATCGATCCCGAGCCGGTCGGCCTCGACCCGGCGGTCACCAAGAACTTCACCGACGCCACCATCACCCTGACCGCCGACCTCGGGTAGAGGGGATCCACAACGACAGAGCGGCCCGGCCGACGAATCGACCGGGCCGCTTCATGGTCTTGGATTGCTCGTTCCGTTCGGCAACGGACGGAACGGCCTTGGGTCAGCTGGCTGGTTCTGAGACCGTACCGACCAGGAAGCTCAGGTTGACCGAGTTGTCCGGTCCGCCGAGCAGGTCACCGAAGATGCCACCCAGTCCACCGCAGTCCGTCTCGGCAGGGGGGTTGACACCAAAGCCGTCCCGGCCCACGTCGAGCATTCCGGTGTCGGGGTCGATCTGTCCGCCGAGCGACATGCCGAATTCCAGGTCACACGGTTGAGAGATCGGGCCCAGAGCGTCGACCTCGTCGACGGTGAAGACGATGCTCGTGTCAAAGCCGCCAATGCCCGTTTGCGGTTGGAACTGACCGTACCCGGTGGCAACGTTGTTGATGCTGTAGGTGACCGTCAGGGTTCCGAGGCCCGGGACCTCCAGCGGGAACGAACCGCCGTCGAGCGCAAGTTCCACGTCGAAAAAGCCTGTGTCCGCTTGGTCCCAAGCGCCGGTTGCCTGGCCGGTGACAGGGATGTCGACGGGAATGATCTCATCTGCGGTCGGCGGCTCGGCGTCCGGATCGCCCGGCACAGTTACGTCGATGTGGATATTCCCGGAAACGGCGGAGTCGAACCCCGGTGCCGGCGCCGGTGCACACGCTGCGGCAATGAGCGTCAACAGTGCCAGTACGGTCACCGCCAAGCCGGTTCGCGTGGACGTAAGCCTTCGTTGTTTCATGTGGTCTCCCCTGATGGGCCGGCGAGCACATCCCGCTCGCACAACGATCGCTCTGACCGTTGTCCGACGATCAGAGTGATCGTTGGACAGCACGGGCGACCATAGGAATGGAGGTACTGGGTGTCAAACGACCCGATCGGCCAGGGTGAGGATTAGCCGACGAGGAAGCTGACGGTGACCGAGTTGTCCGGTGCGCCGAACAGTAGGGCGACGAGCCTCTGGAGTTCGCCGCAGTCCGACGGACCCGGGGGCGTGACGTCGAAGCCGTTCTGGCTTGCGTTCAGCATGCCGGTATTCGGATCGATCTGGCCGTCGAGCGACATGTCGTAGGTCAGGTCGCATGGCGGTCGGATCACGCCGCTCAACGCGGTGAGATCGGTGACGGTGAAGACGATGCTGGTATCAAAGCCGCCGGTGCCCGTTTGCGGATCGAAGGTTCCCGTCCCGGTTGCGGCGGCGGCGATGCGGTAATGGAACCACAAGGTTGGGGGGAGCGGAGCGTAGATCGGGAACGCGCCATCGTCCATCGCCAGGTTCACATCGAACTGGCCGGTGTCCCCCGTGTTCCAGCTGCCCATCGCTTGGCCGGTCAACGGGATGTCGAAGTGGAGCGGCTGATCGGCGGTCGGGGGATTGGCGTTCGGGTTGCCGGGCACCGTCACATCGATGTGGATGTTCATGGTGACGGCGGAGTCGAACGTCGCCGGCGGTGCCGGTGCACACGCTGTGGCGACGAGTGTGAGCACCGCCAGCACGGCCACTGCCATCCCGCTTCGCGTCGAAGCCAGCCTTCGCTTGCTCATGCCATTTCCCCCTGTTTGGCTGTCACGGAAGCCCCCGCTTGCTCAACGAACCCCCCCCGATCGTCAAGCAGCAATCGAGATCGCTGGGCAGCGTCTCTGACAGTAGGAAGAGACCTCAAGAATGTCAACGGCCCGATCGGACCGCCGAAGCACACGGCCGAACTCGCACAGGTGTCGCCCCCATGACGAAGCGGCCCGGCCGACGAATCGACCGGGCCGCTTCATGACAGTGGTTTTCCTGGTTCCATTCGACAACGGATGGAACGACCTCGGGTCAGCTCCCTGGTTCCAAGACCGGACCAACCTGGAAGCTGAGGGTGACCGAGTTGTCCGGTCCGCCGAGCAGGTCACCGAAGATGCCACCCAGTCCACCGCAGTCCGTCTCGGCAGGGGGCGTGACAGCAAAGCCGTCCTGGCCCACGCCGAGCATCCCGGTGCCGGGGTCGATCATTCCGTTGAGCGACATGCCGAATGCCAGGTCGCACGGTGGAGGGATCGGGCCCAGAAGGTCGACCGAGTCGACGGTGAAGACGATGCTGGTGTCAAAGCCGCCGATGCCCGTTTGTGGATCAAAGCTCCCCGACCCGGTTGCGACGTCGTTGATGCTGTAGGTGATCGTCAGGATGCCGATGCCCGGGACGTCAAGCGGGAACGAGCCGCTGTCGAGCGCCAGGTCCACATCGAACTGGCCGGTGTCTCCCGTGTCCCAGGTGCCCGATGCCACGCCGGTGAGCGGGATGTCGACGGGGAGCGTCTGATCCTGGGTCGGTGGATCGGCGTCCGGGTCGCCCGGCACCGTCACGTTGATACGGATGCTACCTAACGCATCCGAGGAGAAGGCGGTCGCCGCTGTAGGTGCCGGCGCACACGCTGCGGCAATCAGTGTGAGCAACGCAAGAACGGTCACCGCCATACCGGTTCGCGTCGAAGTAGGCCTTTGCTTGTTCATGTATTCCCCCTTGTTGTGCTGGTGCGCAAGCCCCGCTTGCGCAACGATCGCTGTGATCGTTGAACAACAACCTTTTTGGTCGTCGCACAGCGCGACTGACATTAGGAATCACTTTCAGGTCTGTCAAATGAGACACGACGGCACTCGGGGCGGCCCGGGTCACGACAGGTCGGCGAGGTCGACGGTGCGGGTGATCTCGATCGCCTCCAGAAACCGGCGGTCGTGCGTGATCAGCAGCAGCGTCCCATCCCACGACTCCAGCGCCGACTCGAACTGTTCGATGGCGGGCAGGTCCAAGTGGTTGGTCGGCTCATCGAGCACCAGGCAGTTCACCTGTCGGGCCATCAACAGCGCCAGCGCCGCCCTGGTTCGTTCACCCGGCGATAGCTCGACGGAGCGTCGCTCGACGTCGCCCGCACCGAGGTCAAACTTGGCCAGCAACGACCGAGCCTCGGAGATCGCCAGGCCCGAGGCATTGATGAAGCCGTCGAGCAGCGTGGCGGGGCTACTGCTGTTGGTCTCCCCCTCGTCGTCGTCGTCGCCGCCGAACTGATCGCGCGCCTGGTTCAGCTCGCCGACCACGACCGAGCGCCCCAGCCGGGACTCGCCGGATTCGAGCGGAAGCCGCCCGAGAAGCGCGTTCAACAGGGTGGTCTTGCCCGATCCGTTGGGCCCCACGATCGCCACCCGTTCGGCCCAGGAGACTTCGAGGTCAACCGGTCCAAGCACGAAGTCGCCGCGACGGATCGTGGCGTGGCTCAGCATGGCCACCATGTCGCCGCTGCGAGCGGTCGACGTCAGGTTCATCCGCAGGTCCCAGCCCTCCCACGGCTTGTCGACGACATCGAGACGCTCAAGGGCCCGGTCCAGCCGGGCCGCCTTCCCAGCCAACTTCTCGCTCTGGGCCAGGTTGTGGGCCTTGATGAACTTGTCGCCGTCGCGGGGGTTGCGCCCGGCGCGACGGGCGCCGTCGGTGGCCCAGTCGCGTGTGCGTTGGGCACGCTGCACCAGGTCGGCACGGGTGGCGTCGTAGGTGGAAAACGCCTGCTCCGCATGGCGCCGCCCGACGGCGCGTTCGGCGAGGTAACCGGCCCACCCGCCGGCGAAATACGAGCCGGTGTGGGCATGCTCGTCCAGTTCGAGCACGCCGGTGATCGTCCGCTCCAGAAATGAGCGATCGTGGCTGACGATCACGATGGCGCTGTCGCTGCCTTCGACGTAGGCCTCAAGAAAGTCCAAACCATCGAAGTCGAGGTCGTTGGTCGGTTCGTCGAGCAGGACAACGTCGGCGCGCGTGAGCAGGATCGACGCCAGCGCTGCCCGACCGGCTTGGCCACCCGACAACGTCGAAGTCGCCTGATCGAGGAGCGCTGCGCTTTGGCCGAGCCTGGCCCAGGTCTCTTCGCAGCGGGTCGGAAAGTCTGCGGCGCCCACCTCCATCCAACGGTCGTAGGCCGCCTGGTAGGCGTCGTCCGCGCCGGGCCTCCCTTCGGCGAGGAGGGCGGTGGCCGCCTGAAACCTCGCCTCGGCTTCGGCGGTGCCCGAACGCCGGGCCAGCATCGCCCGCACGGTTTCGCCCGTTCGTCGCTCCCGTTCCTGGGCGAGCAGCGCGATGCTGGCGTTGGGCGGAGTCAGCGTCACGGAGCCGGAATCGGGGCGCAAGGAGCCCGACAGTGCGGCGAGCAGCGTCGATTTGCCCACACCGTTGGGTCCGACGATGCCGAGGCGGTCGCCGGTCGAGACGCTCAGATCGATCGCGTCGAGCACGGCGATGCCGCCACGTTCGACCGACAGGTTCCGCGCCGTGAGGGTGACATGGCGAATTGGGGGATGAACAGGCATGAAGCGGCTTTCGACGAGTGGTACCGGGAGGGGCATCGGCCCGGAGGAACCGGGCATGGGTCGTTGCGCTGCTCACTTCACGTGGGCGAACCTACCCCACCACGCTGGGTCGGGCGAGCGAATTTGTCGGCCCGCCGCCGGAGGCAGCGGTCGCTCTCAGCGGGTGGCCGACCGGTAGCGGAACGACTCGGCGATGCGGTCGGCCAGTGCCTCGGGGTTGTCCCACAGCGCATCATCGACCGCCAATATGGCGACGTGGTCGTCGACCGACGGGCCGCCGGTCGCTTCCGGCGGGGCCTCACCGGACTCGACAATGGTGAGGACGCCGTTCGTGCGGTCCGGGTGTTGGACGGCCAGCCTGGCTACCAGCAGGGCGCTCCGTCCGGCGCCGACGTACGACGCCCACGGCAGCTCCAAGTGCCGCAGCAGCGCAAACACGTCCCCGGTCGTCAGCGCACGCGTGAAGTCATCTGCGGTCCAAGCGGTGATCGCCCGGAAGCCGTCGAATGCAAGCGCCGCCAACACGTTGCGCCATTCGACGTCTCGGCCCGGGGGCGTGCCCAACAGGACGACCGCGTCGCGATCGAACGGGCCGCGCTCCTGGTAACCCACTGCGCCGTCGTTGTGCTCGATCGTCCCGCCGGTCGCCGGGTACAGGTCGTCGAGGTTGGCCTCGAACCCGGTCACGGTGGCCCCGCCGACGGCGACGGGGGAGAAGTCGGCGCGGTCCTCTTCCGGCGCCGCAGCACGGATGAACATCCGCGCGACGGCGAAGAGTCCGGCGGTGCTGTAGGCGACGGCCATCGAGACGAACAGTGCTCCCGGGCCCACCCGGCCCACCAACGCCGCACCGACAACCGGCCCGGCAATCGCTCCGACGCCCTGCAACAGCACCATGCGGGCGCCGGCGGCAACGGTGAGGTGATCGTCCAAGTAGTCGTTCGCGTGGGCCAGCGTCAGGGAGTACAGCGAGAAGGTGGCGCCGCCGGCCACGGTGGTGAGGGCGATGATGATCAACCGGTGGGTCGGCCCCACTACGGCCACAGCCAGGCTCGCAGCGGCCCCACCCGCCGTCGCGACGGCGATCACCAGGCGGCGGTCGACCCGGTCCGACCATCGGCCCAACGGCACCTGAAGGGCCACGCCACCCAGGAGCGCGGCTCCGATGAACGCACCGGTGGCCTGGCGGTCCAGCCCCGCTTCGGCGGCGTACACCACCCCGCCGCTCAGCATGGCCGCGACAACAAATCCCGAGGCGATCGCGCCAACCGGGGCAAGCGGGGCTACCTCGATGAGGTGGCCCCAAGGCATGCGGCTCGGCTCCGGCGCCTCGGGGGCTTTGAAGCTGGCCAACGACACGGGAACCACGGCCAACGACACCAGCACCGATGCCATCACGAACGCGCCCACCCCGGCGGGATCGGACGCTGCGTAGAGCATCTGCCCGGAAAACACCCCGGCGCCAACCACCGCCATGTAGGTGGCGAGCAACGTGCCACGCGACTCGTTGGTCGCTGCGCCGTTCAGCCAGGTCTCGGACACGACATACAGGCCGGCGATGCACAACCCCGAGACGGCACGGAGCGCAAACCACGTGACGGCGTCCGGGGTGACCAGGTGAATCAGCAGTGCCCCCGAACCCAGCGACGCCAGGCCGGCGAACACTCGGACGTGCCCCACCCGCTCGATGGCGCCGGGGGTGGCCATCGAGCCAACCACGAAGCCGACGTAGTAGCCGGACAGCACGATGCCGATGACGGTCGGGGAGAAGCCGATCAGTCCGGCCCGGGTGCCGAGGAGGGTTGAGCTGAGCCCGTTGCCCACCATCAGCAGGGCCACGCCGATCAGAAGCGGGGCGGCGTTTCGCAGTGCGGCGTTCGTGCCCGTCGGGCTGGTGGTGGCGATGGCGGTCACGGCCTGATCCTGGCACTCGCCGTCGCAGCGGGTCGATTGGCCCAATTCGGCTGTGGCGCCCGACCAAACCCGGCGCTGACCGGCCCGTACGTTGGTCCGATGTCACGCTCCCGGTTCAGATTCCTCGGTCTGTTTGTTCTCGTTGCGCTCGTCGGCGCGGCCTGCGGCGACTCGGGCGACGACGCTTCTGGTGGCGGCTCCGGTGACAGCGCCAACGGCGGTGCGGCCGCAACCAGCGGCGAGCGGATCGACACGGGCGCCGGCGAGGCAGTCCTCTGGGGCGACGGCAGCTACGGGGTGGTGCTGGCCCACGGTGCGGCGTTCGACGCTGCAAGCTGGGAGGACCAGGCCACGGCGATCGCCGACCAGGACGCCACCGTTGTTGCGGTCGAGGACATCAGCCCCGAGGGCATCGAGGCTGCGGTCACCTACCTCAACGAGGAGCGCAACATCGCCGACGTGGCGCTGATCGGAGCGAGCGCCGGGGCCGGTGGAACGATGGAACTCGTTTCTCAGCAGCCCGACCTGCCCGATCAGATCATCTTGTTGTCGCCCAACTCGGTGGTCGACGGGCTGGGCGCCTCCCCGAAGTTGTTCATCGCCAGCGAGGACGAGCCGGTGGCCGACGTGTCCACCCAGATGGCAGACACCGCCGAGGGCGACGACAACGAGGCGATCATTCTGCCCGGGTCTGCTCACGCCCAGAACATCTTCGATACCGACCAGGCCGAGCCCACCATGAAGGCCATCCTCGACCGGCTGAACGAGTTCGCCAACTGACCCCCTCCACCGTTCGGTGACGCTCGCCACCTCGGGTGCGCTGCCAACTCCGGAAGCACTGCCAACTCGGGAGTGCAGGTGACCGTCAGACCGCGCTTTGGGCTCCCCGGTTCGGGCAGGGTGGGGGTGCTGCCGGCAACTCGGGAGTGCAGGTGACCGTCAGAGCGCGTTTTGGGCTCCCCGGTTCGGGCAGGGTGGGGGTGCTGCCGGCAACTCGGGAGTGCAGGTGACCGTCTGGGCGCGTTTTGGGCTCCCCGGTTCGGGCGGGGTGGGGGTGCTGCCGGCAACTCAGGAGTGCAGGTGACCGTCAGACCGCGCTGTGGGCTCCCCGGTTCGGGGGTGTTGGTGAACTCGGACGGTCCCCGTTACGAGCCCAGCGCTCGGTCGAGCGCGCCGACGATCTCGTCGCTAGGCACGCCGATGGAGCGGGCGCCGTCGACGTAGGTGCGAACCAGTTCTTCGAGGCGCTGCGTTCGGGCGTCGGGCACCACGTCGGTCGCTTGGTCGCGCACGAACGTGCCTCGCCGACCCCGGGACTCGAGCACGCCGTCGGCCAGTAGCTCTCGGTAGGCCCGGGCAACGGTGTTATTTGCCAGCCCCAGGTCGCCTGCCAGCTGACGGATCGTCGGCAGCCGGGTGCCGGGTTGCAGCGCACCGGTGGCTATCGCGTCGAGTAACTGGCTGCGCACCTGGGCATAGGGCGGAATCTCCGCTGCCGCATCGACGGTGATGATCATGCGCCGACCGATTTCGTGGTCGGATCCGGGTGGGTTTTCGGTGTGAGCTGTAGCGGCCGTCGCCACGTCGGTGCCCACGGTTGTTGAGTGATGATCGCGGCGAAGACGATGTAGGTGAGTCCTCCGACGATCACCATCGCCGGCAACCCCACCCAGGCCCGTTGCCCTGAACCCAATGAGACTCGAATCGCCGAACCGAGCGTGATGAGCGACATCATGATGGCCGAGGCGACGGCTGCCGTGGCGCCGGTGGACCGCAGCGCGTCGTCGGCCGCCCTCCTGGTGGCGCTGCCGGTCATTTGGGGTTGGCGACCGATCACCCGGAGCGCCACCTCGGCCAGCGCGGCGACCACCACCGCTGCCAACAGTTGGGGGACCTGCGCCCGCACCGACAACGCATACTTGGGCGGAAACGCTTTGGCCAGCCCGAAGAGGATGATGGCAGTGGACAGCGCGAGCCACGGAGCCAGCCGGGCTCGGGGTTGGGCGTATCGGGACGGTAAACGGGGTGATAGCTCGGCGGCACGGACGTTGCCTGGCTGTTCCGGCCTTGAGACGGCGGCCAACATGGAGCCGAGCACGTACCCCGTGAGCGGAATCCAGGCGGCGCCGTCAATCCAACTGGGAAGGGGCTTCGTCATGATCGCGGGAAGGGCGAAGAACCACCAGAAGGGGAGGCTGACCAGGGACCGGTAGCGACGCGCTCGACCGAGTCGGTCCCGGATCATGTCGTCGTTGTGCGTGGTGATCGTGACCTGCGCCTGCGTGGCCCAGCGGGTCATCTGCTTCCAGGTCGGGCTTCGAAACGCCAGGACGAGCAGGACTCCGGGCACCAGGATGCCGGGAACTGCGAACCAGAACAGGGAGGCAACGTCGGTGTCCATCGTGCTCCTTCGCTGGTCCCTTAGGGTTGTTCGCTCAATGTATCAAATGTGGCGATACAAACAAGACGACATATCGGTCGGCCGGACCAGCGCCAGCATGCGTCCCCGGCAACTGGGGAGTGCGGGTGACCGTCTGGGCGCGCTTTGGGCTCCCCGGTTCGGGCGGGGTGGGGGTGCTGCCGGCAACTCGGGAGTGCAGGTGACCGTCAGACCGCGCTTTGGGCTCCCGACTTCGGGGGTGGGGGGTGGGGGGGGGTGGTAGTGAGGGTGTTTTAGGGCTCGATGATGTTGGCGGTCTGGAAGACGTCGAGGGCCGAAAGGAACTCGGCGGCGACGGCGGTGTCGCCGGACTCGACCGTGATCGTGCCGTCGTCGACCAGCGGGCCGAAGCGCTCGGCCTCATCGGTGATCGTCACCATCGTCGCCCGGTCGAGGCTGACGACCACGTCCACCGTCGGGATGTCGTCGGTCGCAGTCTGGCCGTCGGTTGGGGCGCCGTCGTCGCCGGGCTCGGCATCGAGGGGGAGACGCCGCTGCGAGATGGCGTGGTTGCTGACCTCCACCAGCTGGGCCTCGTCCAGGTCGGTCAGCCGCCACAGGATGGTGGCCCGGTCCCGGAACCTGGCCGGGTTGAAGCGCACGCCCATCGCGTCGATCAGCAGCTCGCCGGTCATGGCCCTGGCCATCGCCGGCTGGCGGGCCCGGCCCAGCTGGAGCGAGCCGTGGCGCAGCTCGAACGCACCCATCAGGTAGGCGTTGCGCCAGGTGGCCGACTCGGACTGGTAGCCCAGCTGCTCCATCGCATCGGCGGACAGCCGGCGCGCCTCGGTGTTGGTGGGATCGTCGAAGATCACGTGGTTGAGCACCTGGGCCACCCAGCGATAGTCGCCTTGGTCATAGGCCAGCCGGGCACCCGCGATCACATTGGCGGCACCGCCCATCGCCTCGACGTAGCGACCAGCGGCCTCGACCGGGGGCAGCGGGTGCAGGTTGGCCGGGTTGCCGTCGTACCAACCCAGGTAGCGGTTGTACACCGAGCGGACGTTGTGGCTGACCGTGCCGTAGTAGCCCTGCACGTGGCTCTGGTGGGAGAAGCACTCGGGCAGGCTGAGTTCGTCGGCGATCTCGTCGGGGGTGTGGCCGTGGTTGGCCAAGCGCAGCGTCTGGTCGTGCATCCAGCGGTAGACGTCGCGTTGCATGGCGATGAACGCCTTGGCGTCCTCCCGCCCGAAGCGGGGCCAGTGGTGGCTGGCGAAACAGATGTCGGTGTGGTCGCCCCACATCACCAGCGCCTCCTGGAGGTATTTGCTCCAGGCGAGCGCGTCTCGGGTTTGGGCGCCGCGGATCGGATACAGGTTGTGCAGGTTGTGGGTGCAATTCTCGGCCAGGCACAAGAGCGACTTGTCGGGGAAGAAGAAGTTCATTTCCGCCGGCGCCTCGGCATCGGGGGTGTTCTGGAACACGATGCGGATGCCGTCGACGTTGAGCTCCTCGCCGGTGGCGGCGATCGTCTCGGTGGGGGCCAGCAGGTTGGAGGCCCCGAGGGGGAGCGCCTGACCCAACCCGGCGTCCACCTGGCCCCGGGGGCCCGGGGCCAGTAGCGGACCGAACTGGTACAGCGCCCGGCGGGACATGATCGGCCCGGCGTGGCCGTTCTCCTTCACCGCCTCCTCGAGGAACCCGTCCGGGGCGATGATGCGCACGTCGCCGGCCGTGACCGCCTGCTCGGAGGTCACGCCGAGCACGCCGCCGAAGTGGTCGACGTGGCTGTGGGTGTAGATCACAGCGGTCACCGGTCGCTCGCCCAGGGTGTCGTTGGCGAGGGCCAGGCAGGCGGCGGCGGTCGCCTCGGTGGTGAGCGGGTCGATTATCAGCCAGCCGGAGTCGGCCGCCATGAAGGTGATGTTGGAGATGTCGTAGCCGCGGGCCTGCCACACGCCGTCGGCCACCTCGAACAGGCCGTGGTTGGAGTTGAGGCGGCCCTGGCGCCACAGGCCGGGGTGCACCGACGGGGGCGGCGCCTCGTCGGTGCGCAGAAAGTCGTGGCTGGCCACGTCCCACACCGCATTGCCGTCCTGCTCGACCCGGCCGCCCGGCAGCTGGACGACCAGGCCACGCCGAGCCGCTGCGAAGTCGACCTCGTCGTCGAAGTTGACGACGGCGGCGGAGTTGGCCGCCTCGGTGAACCCGGTGGCCGGGCGCGGATCGAGATCGCTCACGTGATGTCCCCCTTGGTGGTACCCCGAGGGGAGGGTAGCGGCCCGGGCGCTCGCTTAGCGGCGGGTTTTGGTGCGCCCCGGAGCGACCGACTTGGTGTCGGCCGCCTTCCTGGCGTTGATGGCCTGCCAGATGGCAGTGACGATCAGGGCGCCAACGAGCGAACCGATCAGCCCGCTGATCTGAAACGTGATTCCCTTGCCGCGAATCAGGTTGATCAGGAGCCCGCCGATAAACGATCCGGCGATGCCGGCGACGAATGCCATCGTCCAGTCGACCTGGCCGCCCTCGCGACCGAGGATGAACTGCGCAGCTGCGCCGACGACCATGCCGGTAATGATGATTCCAATGATGAGCACGACACGACGTTACCGGGTGATCCCTTCTTCGCTGCGATCGGGGAACTCCGTCGCACCGCCGAACCAGGGCAGTCGTTCAGCTCAGGATCAGATCGACCGCAACCGCCACGCTGACGGCGGTGAACGCAACCGTGGTCCACCCGACCGCTCGGGCCGCACCCGGGTGGACCACTCGGTCCCCGCCGTGTTCGATCGGGCCGTGCAGGTGGCGGTAATGGAACCCGGCCCAGACGAGCACCGCCGAACCGATCACGGTCTGAACCAGCCCGGCCAGAGCGATCGCCCAGTGCCCGCCCTTCGATCCGGCTCGTGCCAGCACAACGCCGAGCAGCAGCATCGAGATGGCGGTGCGCTCCCAGGCCAGGGCGTTCCGCTCGGGCTGAAGCCCCGGCTTGTCCAGTTCGGGGGCGAGCCGCGGTTTCTGGCTCACAGCTTGCCCACGATGACGAGCACGCTGGCAGCGATCGCCACCAGCGCCGTGCCGATCGTCATCACCTGGGGGAGGATCGATGGGGGCAGCGGCCGCTCGAGGCGAATCGATCGTTCGTTGGCCGACCAGCGCCGATACGAGGTGGCGGCGGTGATGAAGCTGAGGCCGAGCAACATGAGGCCCAATAACTCCTGGCCGTAGAATGTATCGATCACCGTGATCGTTCCCAGCCCGCCGGCCGCCAGTGCGAGGGCCGTGCGGATCCAGGCGAGGTACGTGCGCTCGTTGGCCAGCGTGAACCTGTAGTCGGGTTCGGATCCCACCAGCCTGGGGTCGGTTCCGAAGCTGTTGGTGATCGCCTGGCGGGTGGGTCCGACCCGCCGGCGAGGCCGGGATGGTGCTGGGGTCGTCATTGCGCCCGACGCTACCCGGCCACGTCGTAGGTTGGTGTTTATGGGGACCTCCGAGTTCGATGGCGGCGGCGGCGGCGACGCCGACGACGCTGCGCCCAGCCGCGATGACCGTGACCTTGGAGGGGACACGGCGCGCCGAGATGGCGCAGCGCCCCGAGATGGCGCGGAGCCCCCGGATGCGATGGCGGCTCGGCGCAACGCGATGGTGCAGCGCCAACTGGTGGATCGAGGGCTCGTCGACCAGCGCGTGCTCAAAGCGATGGGTGAGGTGCCCCGGGAGCGCTTCGTGCCGAGGAACCTGCGCCGCCGGTCCTACGACGACGGTCCGCTGCCGATCGCCGAGGGCCAGACGATCTCTCAGCCCTTCATCGTGGCGGCGATGACCGAGAGCGCCCAGGTGGCCCCGTCCGATCGTGCCCTGGAGATCGGCACCGGCTCGGGGTACGGGGCCGCGGTGCTCAGCCGGGTGGCCGCCGACGTGGTGAGCGTCGAGCGCCATGGCCTGCTGGCGAAGAGCGCTGCGGACCTACTGGCTTCGCTCGGCTACGACAACGTCACGGTGGTGACCGACGACGGGTCACTCGGGTACGCCGACGGGGCGCCCTACGACGTCATCATCGTCACGGCGGCCGGACCGAGCGTGCCCGACGCCCTCCTCGAGCAGCTGGCCGACGGCGGCCGGCTGGTGATGCCGGTCGAGCGGGAGCCTGGCGACCAGCGGCTGGTGCAGGTCACCCGACACGGCGATGAGTTGGTGGAGGCAGACCTGGGGGCGGTGCGCTTCGTGCCGTTGATCGGTGATCAGGGGTGGCCCGACCAGGGTGGTCAGCGCTGATCGGCGCCGGGATGTGCCGGGACACGTTCCTCCGGGGCCGAAGCGGACGAGGGGGTTCCTCACCCGCATCGCTCGAACCGTGCAACGCATCGGTGACGAGGGCCGCATTCTCCATTGTCGATCTGTAGAACGAACACATCCGAGCGTCCTCACAGCGATGGGCGCGGCAGCGCCGGCGTTTAACCTGTCCTGATGGCGGGCATTGGGCAGGAACCGATGGCGGCCGAAGCCGACCAGCGAGGCATGAAGGAATGACATGAGCGAACACAAGAAGACCTCACCACTTGATCCGGCCGCTGTGCTGGGTGAACACGACGATCGGGTGTTCGGGATTATCGATAACCCCGACGTCGACGTTCCCGAGCTGATGTCCAAACTGGCCGACCTCGACGTCGACCCCGAACTGGTTCACGTCTATCAAGGACAAAAGGGACTGGAACAGTTGTCTCCCGGCTTTGACGGCGCTGACGGTGGCGTTGGTGTTGGTGGTGGCGGTGGCGTGCTGCGGGGCATCAAGCGCGCCATCCAGAGCCTCGGCGAGGAAGGTCGGTACGTCGAACGGATTCAGGAGGAACTGAAGGCGGGCCATGGTCTGGTCACGGTCTCGGTTGGCGAGAACAACCGGTCTCGGGTCATCGCAGCGATGAAGGAGCAGGGCGCTCACCACATGTACCGATACGGCAAACTGACGATCATCGATCTCTGAGAACGGACGCAACTATGAACGCATGGGCCTGGGTCATCGTCGCCGTGGTGGTCGCCATCATTTTGATCATTGCGGTGCTGATGATCCTCCGTTCGCGCCGACGGGGTTCGGTGTTGGCCGCCTCCGCAAGCAAGGGGGAACGGCGATGACGCACCTGCTGAGGGCGGGCGATCTGATCGGACTCCCGGTGGTGTCGATCGCCACCGGCGAGGACCTCGCCGAAGTTCGAGACGTCATCTACGACGGCAGCGAACACCGGCTGCTCGGGTTCACGCTGAACAAGCGAGGAATGTTTGCGGGACGCCTCAAGGAGGTGCTCACCGCCGAGTCGGTCACCGGCATCGGTGCCGATGCGCTGATGATCGATGACACGACGGCGATCGACGAGGCGGCAGCCGACGAGGAGTCGCTTCGCCATCTCAAGGCGGCCAAGCCGGTCGTCGGCAACCGGGTGGTGTCCTCCGACGGCAATGCCCTGGGCGAGGTCGTCGGTGTGGTGTTGAGCACCGGGCGCCGGCCGGAGGCGGTGGGCTACGAGGTGAGCGCACCCGACTTGGACGGCACCGCCTTCGTGCCGATCAGCGACCAGATGGCGCTGTCGGGCGACAACCTGTTGGTCCCGGTGGAATCGACCGAGTTCATACGCAACGACCTGGCCGGCTTCGGGGCGGCGGTGACGGAGTATCGAGAGCGGATGATGAACGCATCGCCCGTCACCGAACGTCCCACCGACGAGGGAGGCCCTCAGTGATCGATACCTTCAACGCGGCGGACAAGCGCACGGTGGTTGCCGGAGACTCGGCCGACAACATCGGCAAGATCCGTGGCTTCATCATCGACCCGGGTGCTAACCGGGTCGAAGCGGTGCACATCTCCGGTCGAGGAAAGAACGCCGACATCGTCGAGTGGGGTCGGCTTCGCTTCGGTGGCGACGCGGTGATCGTCGACTCCGAGGATGCCGTCGAGCGGGTGGATGAGGAACGCGAGGTGCTTGCGGTCAAGGGCAAGCTGGCGATCCGGGGCAGCCGGGTGCTGGACACGGCCGGTTTCGAGCTGGGCACCGTCGAGGATGTGAGCTTCGACAGCGACACCGGCCAGCTGATGACCGTGCGGACAACCACCGGCGAGGTGGATGCTGCGCGCCTGTGCTCCCTGGGCTCCTACGCGCTTGTGGTCGACGCCGAGGAGTAGTCCGACGGCCGACCGTGGCCAGGAAGCTTGCCGCCGACACGGCGACAAGCATCCAGCCGCTCACACCTTGTCGCTCACACGCTGGCGGTCGCGCCCGGGTTGACGAGCACGCAGCGGGTACCCGAGTAGATCGTCGGCAGACACTTGTTGCAGTGAACGCACAGGCCGTTGTGATGTTTGGGCTCGTCCCGCATCAGGTTGGGCAGGTCGGGCTGGCGCAGCAGCGCCCGGGCCATCGCCGTCATCTCGAACCCCTCGTCGAGCGCGTTCTCGATCGTGTCGCGCCGGTTGATGCCACCGAGCAGCACCAGCGGCATCGACAGGGCCTCACGGAACTGCCGGGCGAACGGCAGGAAGAAGGCTTCCTCGAAGGGCAGCTCGGGAAAGATCCTGCTGCCGAGCACCCGCAGACCCAGGCCGACCACCTTGGACTGGGTGGCGATGAACTCCTCCATCGGCACGTCACCCCGGAAGAAGTACATGCCGTTGAGCAGCGAGCTGCCGCCGGTGAGAACGAGTGCGTCGAGCTGACCGTCCTCCTCGAGCATCGATGCGAACTGCAGGGACTCCTCCAGCCACAGGCCCCTTTCGACGCCGTCGGCCATGTTGAACTTGGCGATCACCGCCACGCGGTCGTCGACAGCACCGCGCACGGCATCGATGATCTGGCGGATGAAGCGCAGCCGGTTCTCCAGGCTGCCGCCGTACCGGTCGGTGCGCTTGTTGAGGTTGGGGCTGAGGAAGGACGACGGCAGGTAATTGTGGCCGAGGTGGATCTCGACGGCGTCGAAGCCGGCGTTCTCGGCGACGGTGGCGGCGGCAGCGAACTGCGCTGTCACCTCGTCCAGCTGGGCCACGGTTGCGCCCTTGACGATGCTCATTGCCGGGTTGCTCCAGCGGGTGGAGGGGGCCAGGCTGTGGGCGCGGTTGGAGTGAACGTTGGCCACCATGCCGGCGTGACCGAGCTGAGCGGAGACGGCGGCCCCCTCTTCGTGCACAGCGTTGGTGAGCCGCTCGAGGTCGGCGGTGACCTCGGGGCGCATCACCAACGTGTTGCGATGCACCCGGCCGCCCATCGAGACCGAGCAGTACGCCACCGTCGACATGGCGGCGCCGCCGGCGGCCACCTGACGATGGAACTCGATCAGCTCGTCGGTCACGGCCCCACGGGGCATGACCCCCTCGAAGGTGGCCGCCTTGATGATGCGGTTGCGCAGGCGGATCGGCCCGAGCTGGTAGGGATCGAACGGGCTCGGCGTCGGATCGGGCGCAGTGCCGGTGGTCGAGGGTGCGGTCGAGGGTGATGTCATCGGCTCAGCCTTCCAGGTGGACTCGGTCGCCTACTGCGATCGTGCCAGGGTTGACGACCTGAAGGTACAGGCCGAGGTGGTTGGGATGGTCGGGGTTGAGTTCGTTCATGGCGGCGAACAGCCCCGGTTGACGGGCCAACCCATCGGGTTGGGCCCGCAGCGGCATGGCACAGCGTACGGTTGGTGACCCGACCGACAACACCGCGGTGCCCACCCTCAGGCGGCGGTTCAGCCAGGCCTGTTCCCCAAAGGGCTCGATGTGGTCGGCGACGTCGACGACCAGGTTGGGGCGGAACCGCCGCACGTCCCAGTTGAGGTCGGGCCGGGCTTCGGCGCAGCCGGCCAGGGTGGCCGAGCTGATCAGGTGGACGGCTGCCAGGTCGAGGAACGTCCCCGGCGGGGTGGGGATCTCAAAATATTCGGCGTCGTCGTCGGGGGGATCGAAGGTCATCTCGTAGCCGGTGTCGGGTACCTCCCCGGCCCGGCACAGCTCGACCGGTCGGCCCAGCCAGTCCGACAGCACCCGGGAGGCATCCGGGGCGCCGATGTCAACCTGCCGTCCGTCGTCGAGGGTGATCGTATTGTCATCTGCGCTGGCAGTGAGCAGGCGGCTGTACCGCTTGGCAGTCATCAGCTTGCCGGAGTCGCGATCGATGAGGCCCCAGGTGCGGTCACCGACCGCAGCATCGACGGTGAACTCGAGGGAGTCCACCTCGAGGCCCTGCATCGACTTGACCGGGGCCCGAAAGCAGGAGGTGACGGTGGCGACGACGTCGGTCATCGTCCGAGTTCATCACATGGGGCGGGCCGAGGGGGATGCGGCGGTAGCGCTCCCGGATGCGAAACGATCACTTGGACGGGTGCCCTGCGGCCCGGGTGGGTACCGTGCCCGAGATGGACGCTCAGCAACCTTTGACCCCGGTCGTCACCCGTTTGCGCGAGGCCGGGTGGTGGTCGTGGTTGGCAACGGCGGTCGTGTTTGGCGCTGCGGGCGGACGTCGGGGACGGCGGGCCGCACTGCGGGGGCTGCTCGCCGTCGCCGGCTCACGGGGCATGGTCCGGGCCATCACGGTCCTGACCCACCGGGGCGAATGCGCCGGGGACGCACGCTCGATGGGGGCGCGTTCGGCCCTGGCGCTGCTCCCCGGTGGACGCTTGGCCGCAGCCGCTTCGAGGCAACCCTCCGCCGAAGCGGCGTCCGCCGCCGCCTTCGTCACCGCTGCCGCGCTGGAATCGGCTCCGTGGACCGCCGTCGCCTCGGTGGTTGGCCTGGCGGGCACGTGGGACCTGCCGGATCGCCAGGGCGCGCGCTCGGTCACCCTCGGCGCAGCGGTCGGAGCGGCTGCGGCGGTCGCCACGCTGCGCTGGTGGCCCCGCATCGACACGTCGCCGGCCGAGGCGCCCCCGGCGCCGGAGCGTTTTGCGGGCCAACTGGGGCCGGAGGGTGAAGGGCTTGCCATCGTCGTCAACCCGGGTTCGGGCGGAGGTGGCGACGAGGCCGAGGGCCAGATCGAGGAGATTCGCCAGGGACTGCCCGGGGCCACCATCGTCAGGTTCGAGGATGGCGACGACCTGTTGGAGCTGCTCAACGGGGCGGCTGAGACGGCCAAGGCGCTGGGTGTGCTCGGTGGCGACGGCAGCATCAACGCGGCGACCGAGGCGGCGTTGGCCCATCGGGTTGCGCTGGCGGTGTTTCCCGGCGGAACCCTCAATCACTTCGCACGGGACCTGGGGGTCGACACCATCGCCGAGGCGGTTGACGCGGTGCTCGAAGGCACGGTTGTCGAGGTGGACACAGCGACGATCGCCGACCGTCCGTTTCTCAACACCGCCAGCCTGGGCAGCTACTCGGAGCTGGTGGTGGCCCGGGAGAAGCTGGAGGATCGCATCGGCAAATGGCCGGCCATGCTCGTGGCGATGGTGAAGGTGCTCCGGCACTCCACCCCGACGAAAATCGTCATGGACGGCAAGCCCCGCCGGGTGTGGATGATCTTTCTCGGCAACTGTGCCTACGACCCGCCCGGTTTCGCGCCGGCCACCCGGGCCCGCCTCGACGACGGCCTGATCGACCTGCGGCTGGTCGACGGCTCGGCCCCGGCGGCGCGGCTGCGCCTGATGCTGGCGCTGCTCACCGGAACCCTCGGCAAAAGCCGTGTCTACCGCCGCCGGCTGGTGAAGCGTCTCAACATCGCCTCCGAGGAGCAGAACCCGATGCTCGCCGTCGACGGCGAGGTGTTTGAGGGGCCATCCAACTTCGTGGTGGCCACGCGCCCCGGCTCGCTGCGGGTCTATGCACCGACCCGCTGATCGCGGACCGTTGCCGGTGTCGGGTCGGCAATGGCTGACCGCAGTGGCTGGCGTGTACGCGCTAGGGCTGGCGCTGGCGGCCGTCATCACCCGAGGTGCAGTCGATCGATTCGACGACCGAACGACGGCGGAGCTGCGCCGCTGGGTGGCGTCGCACCCGGCCGTCGGCGAGGTGGCGGCGAAGCTGACCATGATCGGCTCGCCGGTCGTGCTGGTTGCGGTCGTGCTTGCGGGCGCCGCCTGGCTGGAAGGACGGGGTGATCGGCGCGCTGCGATCACCCTGGTGCTGATCGGTGGGCTGGGCGCCATGGTGGAGACGGCGCTCAAGGTGACGATCGCCCGTGCCCGTCCCGAACTGGACGCCCTGGTCTTCGCCCGCGGGTCCAGCTTTCCCTCCGGTCATGCGATGAACTCGATGATCGTGTTGGTGGCCACAGCCCGGCTGCTCGCAGGCGGCCCGAGAACGTCGGCCGATGGCGCCGCCCCACGGCGGCGGGTCGGCGTCGCGACGGGCGCCGCGCTGGCGGTGGCGATCCCGATCGGCGTCAGCCGGGTGGCCCTGGGCGTCCATCACCCGGGCGATGTTGTCTCCGGTTGGGTGCTGGCCGCGTTGTGGCTGACGCTCACGCTGGGGGAGGCTCGGCTCCCCTCCGAAGCGTCGCCGCTAGCCGCGGGGGAGCGCCTTGCCGACCGCACGCACGGTGAAGCCGGCCAGCATCAACGTGATGCCGCGGGAGATCGCTGCGATGCCGATCCACAACACCAACAGGACGACCGACCGGCCCGGATAGCGGACGGCCCAGATCGCCACGGCGATCTCGAGCAGGGCGAGCATCAGGGGGAACCACCACAGGTCCATCCCGGCGTTCTTGGATTCGAAGGCGCCGACGATGCCAATGATGCCCCGCAGCAACAGCAGCCAGGCGACCAGCGTGGCGATGACCTCAAAGGTGGCGGCCGGCCAGACGAAGGCGATGATTCCGGCGCCGACTCCGAGCACCCCGAGGACCAAGGCCAGTAGGCGGGTGGAGCCCTTCGAGTCGAAGGCGGTCGCCAGGTCGGCCAGGCCGGTGAGCATGAACCCGATGCCGGCGGCGATCGTGACAGCCCACAGGGTCGTGTAGTTGAACGACAGGACGAGGAACCCGAAGACGATGGCGATCACGCCGCCGACCACCGGGATCCACCAGCCGGCGGTGATGCTCTGCAGTTCGGGACTGCCCGGCCGATCGGGGCTGAGGGTTGACGTGGCGTTCATGGGCACTCCTGATCGTTGGGTGGCACGCGGTTCCGAGGCGACCGGTCGGATGCCCTGGTGCACCCGGCGTTGAACGGGCGACTGTACTCATCTGCACCCTCTGTGCGCCGGGACCGTGTCGCGCGCACCAGACTGGACCGATGAGCACCACGTCACCAAGCGCCGGGTTTCATGCGATGACCGAGGGCACCCAGGAGGACTGGGACCGCATCGTCGCCGCCCAACTCGAGTTCTATCCCCGTCTCGCCGACCGGGTGATGACCCACCTGGGCCTGCTGGCCGGTGACTACGGCGGGTTCGTTGTCGACCGACTGGTGCATTCCACCCAGACCGCCACCCGGGCGATGCGGGCCAACCGCAGCGACGACTACATCGCCTGTGCGCTGCTGCACGACATCGGCGACACGCTGGGCAGCTTCAACCATCCCGACATCGGCGCGGCGATCGTGTGGCCCTTCGTCGACGACGACCTTCACTGGATGGTGCAACAGCACGGCATCTTCCAGGGGTACTACTTCTTCGACTACCTCGGCCTCGATCCCAACCTGCGCGACCGCTTTGAGGGCCATCCCCACTACGACCTGTGCGCCGAGTTCTGCGCCGACTTCGACCAGGCCGCCTTCGATCCCGCCTACCCGACGATGGAGCTCGAGGAGTTCCGGCCGCTGCTCGAGGGGTTCTTCGCCCGCCCGAAGCGGTCGATCTACATGCGGGGCGACCACTCATGATCTGGACCCAGGACGACATTGGCGACCTGAGCGGACGCGTCGCCGTCGTCACCGGCGCCAACGGTGGCCTCGGGCTGGAGACGGCGAAGGCGCTGGCCGGCGCCGGTGCGCACGTCGTGATGGCGGCGCGCGACCAGGCCAAGGCATCGGCGGCTGAGGGTGAGATCCTCGCCGAGTACCCGAAGGCCTCCCTGGAGATCGTCGAGCTCGATCTGGCCGACCTGGCCTCGGTACGCCGCGCAGCCGACAGCGTGCTGGCGGGCCACGCCACCATCGACCTGCTCGTCAACAACGCCGGGCTGATGGCGATGCCCGAGCGGACGACCAGCGATGGCTTCGAGATGCAGTTTGGCGTCAACCACCTGGGCCATTGGGCGCTGACATCGCATCTGCTCGTGCCGCTGCTGCGGGCGCCTGCAGCCCGCGTGGTGACCGTCACCAGCATCGCCCGCCTGCAGGGGCGACCGGTGGACCCGGACAACCCCCACCTGCGGGGCACCTACGCGCCGTGGAAGGCCTACGGCCAGGCGAAGCTGGCCAACTACCACTTCGGCCTGGGGCTCCAACGCCGCTTCGAGCGGGCGGGGGCGAACGCGATCAGCCTGCTGGCCCACCCGGGGCTGTCCAACACCGGGCTTCAGTCCCACACCGCCACCGAGGGCGGCGGCGGCCTGTTGGGCGTGATCGCCCAGCCCCTCACCGCCGTGGTCGGCATGTCGGCGGTCGTGGGCGCTCGGCCGCAGCTACGGGCAGCTACCGACCCGGGCGCGTCCGGCGGTGACATGTACGCGCCGCTGTTCTCGTCCAATGGGCCGGCGTTCAAACGTCCGGTGATCACCCCGCCCGGCACTGACCGGGCGATTGCGACGCTGTGGGAGGTGTCCGAACGCGAGACCGGCGTGGCCCTCGACGTCGCTGCGGCGCTCGTCAAGGCCATCCCGGACGACTGACGGCACCCGGTCCGTCGTCGGGTGCCCGCCGGTGAGCAGGCGCGCAGGTCCAACGGCTGCTCCGGGTCAACGAATACGGAGGGCGAAGGGTGCGCCGGGTTCCCGGGGCGCCGGGTCTAACTGCTGCGCCGAGTTCACGGGCGCGCCGGGTTGACGGGCGCGCCGGGTTGACGGGCGCGCCGGGTTGACGGGTTCGCCAGGTCAACGGGTGCGGAGGGCGAGGGGCAGCACCGGCCCGCTCCCCGCCCCGGTGAGCAGCCAGGTGGCCACGGTGACCGTCCAGCGGCTGTCGACCTCGTCGTCGATCAACAGCACCGGCCCGGATGCGGTGTCGCCCGGTGGCAGCGCCCCGGCGTCGACGGTGAAGCGGTCCCACACGTTCAGCACCTGGTGGGCCGAGTTGGCCTGATCGGCCTGGAAGCCTCTGGCGGCCCCATCTGTGTCACCGGCCGCATCGGTCCGGCCGACCAAGGCTCGGTGCACTGGGAGCTTGCCGAGCGCGCCGAGCCCGTCGGCGACAGCGTCGATCAGGGGCTGGCGACGTCGGGAGGGCACCGGACAGATCCACGTGGGTCGCTGCCCCCAGTCCCAGCGCTTCAAGATGCCGGCCAGCGCCCACAGCAGGTCCTCGGGGAGGACCAGGGGCTGTCCGTCAGCGCCCTCCCCGGCCACGGTTGCCGGGGCCACCGTGCCGCTGTCCGTTGTGCCGCCGCCCACGGTTGCCGGTGCCGCTCCGCCGACGCGCGCCGAGCTGCTGCCCGCCGTGCTCGCGTCCGTCGTGCCGCTGCCCGCCGTGCCGCCATCCACCGTGCCCGCGTCCGCCGTGTGGCTACCCGTGGTCCGACTGCGAGCGTCGGCGTCGGCCCGGGCGACCAGCGCGCCGATCGTCTGGTCCCAGCCGCCGTCGCCCACCCGGGCCAAGGCCCGGCCAGGCCGCGCTTGGCGCTCGGCGGCGATGTGGCCCCTTGGCTCGCCCAGGCCGCTGGGCCATTGCTTGCGGGGCGCCAGGATCAGGTCGCCGCCGCGCAGCAAGGTCTGGGCCCGCTGGACGACCGCTTGGTCGGGGTCGCGCTGCCAGGTGGAGCCGGTGCAGTTGTCGCAGCGGCCGCAGTCGTCCGCCTCCGGGTCATCGAGCGCCTCACGCAGGTCGCGCAACCGGCATGTGTCGAGGTCGGCCCAGGCGAGCATGTGGCAGGACTCCGTCCGGCGCAGCTGCGACAGCGTCGACGCCAGCTCGTGGTTGTAGGCCCAGTCGGCCCGGGTGCGGATCCAGCCGCCACCCACCCGTTCGACCGCCCCGTCCACCTCCAGGATGTTCATCAGGGTGCCCAGGCGGTTGCGTCCCAGGTTGACGCTGTGCTCGAGCAAGGCGATCGAGGTGGGCTCGTCGTAGTCGAGCTGATCGAGAGCGCTGCGGCACACCTCCTCGGAGGGCAGGGACACCGATTCGAACCAGCGCCAGACGGCGGCGTCCTCCACCGGGCGGGGCAGCGCGATCACCTCGGCGACCTCGAGCGACCGGCCGGCGCGTCCGATCTGCTGGTAGTAGGCCACCGGCGACGGTGGCAGGCCGAGGTGGACGCAGAAGGCCAGGTCGCCCTTGTCGAAGCCCATGCCGAGGGCAGAGGTGGCCACCAGCGCCTTGAGCTCGTTGGCCCGCAGCGCCGTCTCAAGCCGAAGTCGTTCGTCGGGATCGACCGAGCCGGTGTAGGCGGCGGCGTCGTGGCCCTCCTCGCGCAGCCACCGGGCAGTCGTCTCGGCCTGGTCGACCGTGAGGCAGTAGACGATCCCCGAGCCGGGCAGCTCCTCAAACACTTCGCTCAGCCAGGCCAGGCGATGGGCGTCGTCGGGCAGGTCGACCACCGACAAACGCAGCGACTCGCGGTCGAGCGACGTGCGCAGCACCAGGGTGTCGTTGCCGAGTTGGGCGGCGACGTCGTCGGTGACCCGGGCGTTGGCGGTGGCGGTGGTCGCCAGCACCGGGGTCCACGGCGGCAGCTCGGCGAGCAGCGTGCCCAAGCGGCGGTAGTCGGGGCGGAAGTCATGGCCCCAGTCGGAGATGCAGTGGGCCTCGTCGCACACCAGGGTGAAGGCGCGGGACCGCAGCGAGTCGAACACCCGGCGGCGGAAGCCGCGGTTGGCCAGACGCTCGGGGGCAATCAACAACAGATCGACCTCGTCGGCGGCGATCCGGGCCTCCAGGTCGTCCCAGGCGTCGACGTTGGAGGAGTTGATCGTCACCGCAGCCAGACCGAGCCGTTCGGCGGCGGCCACCTGGTCGCGCATCAGGGCGAGCAGTGGGGAGATGACGACGGTGGGCCCCCAGCCCCGGTCGCGCAGCATGCGGGTGGCCGAGAAGTACACCGCCGACTTGCCGAAGCCGGTGCGGGCGACCAGCAGGGTGCGCTGTCGCCCGGCGACGACTGCGGTCACCGCGTCGAGTTGCTCGGGGCGGGGGTTGGCGTCGGGCCCGGCGAGCGCCCGAACGTGGGCGGTGAGCTCGTCGGCGACCTCGGCGGGGGAGGGGCGGGGCGGTTCGGTGAGCGTGGTCACCTCAGCACCGTACCGATGCCGGGTGACAGCCGGGCTGGCGGTCGATGACGCCCGGTGGTGACGCGTGGTGGCGATGCGCGGTTTCGGCGATGCGTGCTGACGTCCGGTGGCGACGCCCGGTGGTGACGCGTGGTGGCGATGCGCGGTTTCGGCGATGTTCGTCGGCGGGGCCCGGTTTCGCGGCGACGGTCCCTCAGCGTCCACACCCCTCACTTCTGCTCCCCTGTGGCCCTACCTCCAGGGTCGAGGGGCGAACTCTGCCGCTATCGCGTCGTATACAACGCGATAGCGGCAGAGTTCGGCGTTCCCCGGCGTTTCGGTCCTTGTCGCCGGTGCTTGGTGTCGGGCTTGGGCTTGGGCTCGGGGCTCAGGCTTGGTGCGGAGCCGACCGGCTCAGGCCGGGGTGGCCGCTTTGCTGTCCGATTCGCCGTCAGCTCCGGTATCCAGGTCGCCGTCGGCCCAGCTGCGCAGGGCGGCACGGGTGAGGCGGGCGGCGTGCTGTTGGATCACGTTGCCGTTGGTCTGGTCGCCGCGTGGGAAGCCGCGAAAGCGGGCGTTGGTTGCGTCGTCCACCTCGATCAGCACGGTCGCCAGCCCCGCCTCCCGCAGCTGGGTTAGCTCGGTGTCCAAGCGACGGCGGGCCTGCATCCGGGTGGCCCGCAGTCCGGGACGGCTCTGCACGCTGACCAGGACCACCAGGTCGGTCGGCGTTTCCAGGGCCAGCTCGGCGTGGTTGGGCGACAACAACCCGCCGTCGACGTAACGCTCGCCGTCGATCTCGACCGGCGCAAACGCCCCGGGGATGGCCTGGCTGGCCTGGGCGGCTTGGGCGAGCGGAACCTCGAGGTCGTCACGACCGAACACGACGAGGGCGCCGTCGTCGAGACGGGTGGCGGTGATCCACAGCGAGGGCGGCCAAGGGTGGTTGGCGTGGATCGACGCAGCGCGGGACAACCCGACGGTGGGGATCCTGCCGGCGGGTAACAGGCCGGAACCGGCCAGCAAGGGGTTGCGAAGAACTTGCGACGCCAGGCGGGGCGCCACCGGCATCAGCCGCTCCAACCCGCGGTCCCGGTTGGCCTCCCTGGCCTCGACGAACTCGGTGCGCTCTTCACCGGAGGGGGGCGACATCAGAATGTCACCGGTGTCCTCCAGGCTGGTGCCGGTGAGCACCGCCGCTGCGACGCCGGCCCCGGCCGAGGTGGCGATCACCCGTTGGGCGTCGACGAGGTTGAAGTCGGCCTCCGCCCGAAGCGCCCGGAGCGCCCCGAGGTGGAACATCCAACCACCGGCACCGCCCGAGCCGAGCACGACGGTGACACGGGGTGGAAGTTCGATCATGGGCGACACCAGTCGGGGGGGCAGGGGCACGAGGCACGGGCGGTAGGTAGAGCAGCCGGGGTTGACGTGCTCGATTGGCGCCGTCGGATCGCTCGAACCAGGAGGTCAGGATACGAGGTATGCGTCAACTCGATGCGTCGGCCATGATCGGGCAGACTCGAACGGCTTGACCGGACCCGCTTGCGAGCCCGTCTCCACCGGCCGGTCGACAGCGCGAACCAACGGGTGGCTTCGGGCTCAGCTGCTGAGCCGGAGGGACCCAATCGAGGGAGGGGACTGATGAGCGAGGACACCGCCGCCGGTGCGTACCGCAACTTCGAGGGGAGGGCGGGCCGAACGGTGGCCGGGTCCGACCCCTGGTGGCCGGGCGAGGCCACCGCGCCCGAGGGCGCCCCCAACGTGATCGTGATCATGGCCGACGACCTGGGGTACTCCGACCTGGGTTGCTACGGCTCGGAGATCGCCACCCCCAACCTGGATGCGCTGGCCACCGGCGCGCTGCGGTTCTCCAACTACCACGCCACCCCGATGTGCTCGCCGACCAGGGCGGCGCTGCTCACCGGCGTCAACTCGCACCTGGCCGGGGTCGGTCACGTGGCCCACTCCGATTCCGGGTTTCCCGGCTACGCCATGGAGCTGGCCAACGACGTGGCCACGGCCGCCGAAGTCTTCTCCGACGCGGGATACTTCACCGCCATGGTGGGCAAGTGGCACCTGACCAAGGACAGCCACTGCTCCGACGCCGGGCCGTTCGACTCCTGGCCGACCCAGCGCGGGTTCGATCGCTTCTACGGGATCCTCGATGGTTTCACCAACCTGCACCAGCCTCATCGCCTGATCGACGGCAACTCCCCGGTGAGCGTCGACAGCTACCCGGACGGCTACTACTTCACCGACGACATCACCGACTGGGCGATTGAGATGGTGCGGGGATCGAAGGCGTCCAACCCGGCCAAGCCGTTCTTCATGTACTTCAGCCACGGCTCGGTGCACGCGCCCCTGCACGCCAAGGCGGCCGACATCGAGGCCCAGCGGGGCCGCTACGACGCCGGTTGGGATGTGCTGCGGGAGGAGCGGTTCGCCCGGATGAAGGCGCTCGGGTTGGTCGACGAGTCGATCGAGCTGCCGCCACGCAACGCCGAACCGGGCCAGGAGGTGGCGCCGTGGGATTCGTTGAGCTCCGACGAGCAGGCGCTGTTTGCCCGCTACATGGAGGTGTACGCCGCCATGGTCACCTCGATCGATGACAGCTTCGGTCGCCTGCGCACCGCGTTGGACGAGATGGGGGAGCTCGATAACACGATCATCGTGTTCACCTCGGACAACGGCGCCTCACGAGAGGGCGAGGCCGAGGGGACGACGGCGTACTTCGTGCACCTGCTCGGGGCGACCGACACCGCCGCCGACCTGGCCCGCATCGACGAGATCGGCGGCCCGAGGTCGATGCCGCACTACCCGCGCGGCTGGGCGGCGTGCGGCAACACGCCCTTTCGCCTGTACAAGATCAACACCCATGCCGGCGGCCACCAGGTGCCGATGATCATGGCCGGGCCGGGCGTGGCGGGTGACACTGCTGGGCCGGTGGTGGCGGGGAGCACTGCCGGGCGGGGCGTGGCGGCAGATGCGGCCGGGCCGGGGGAGTGGCGCGACCAGTACGTGCACGTCATCGACCTGTTGCCGACGCTGCTGGAGCTGACCGGGGTGAAGGCGCCCGATCACCGCAACGGGCGGCGGTTGCTGCCGATGCAGGGGCTGAGCTTTGCGCCGGTGCTCGCCGATGCGGCAGCACCCTCGTTGCGCACCGAGCAGTACTACGAGATGCTCGGCCACCGGGGGTACTACCGCGACGGCTGGGAGGTGGTCACGCTGCACTACCCGCTCACCGAGTTTTCCGACGAGGAGTGGGAGCTGTACGACCTGACGAGCGACCCGACCGAGTCCCGCAACCTGGCCGGCGCGCACCCCGACCTGGTCGCCGAGCTGTCGGAGGCCTGGGATGCGGCGGCCCGGGACAACCAGGTGTACCCCCTCGACGAGGGCAGCGGGCTGAAATACCTGCAACGACCCCCGTGGAACGAGGTGTACGAGCGGCCGGTCACGCTGCTGCCGGGCACACCGACGCTCGAGCGGTGGCGTTCGTTGCAGCTGATGATGATCCGCAGCTTCACCGTCACCGCTCGGATGCGGATCGACCCAGAGGACGAAGGCATCATCGTGGCCCACGGCGACCAGGGCGGCGGCTACGTGATGTGGCTGGACGCCGCCGGGGTGCACCTGGGCTACAACGACGGTCGCGGCACGCTGGCCACGATCGACGGGCCACGGCCGGCGGCGGGCGAGCACACGATCGTCGCCGACTTCGATGCGCCCGGGGGCAACGTGTGGAACACCACCGTGGCGCTCGACGGCGTCGAGGTCGGCTCGGCCCAGGGGTGGACCTGCCTGTTCCCGATGGCGCCCTTCGAAGGCATCGACGTGGGCCTCGACCGGCGTTCGCCGGTGCACTGGGGGCTCTACGAGGCTCACGGCGCCTACCCGTTCACCGGCAGGATCGACGGTGTCGACTACCGGCCGGGCCCTGCCCCCGCCGACTCGCCCAACTCGCTGATCGAGGTGCTGCGCCAGATGGGGTCCAAGTTCGAGTAGCCCAACTGCGGGCGTACAAGCGTGCTGTCCTACCATCGACCCATGGCCGAAGTGTCCACCTCAAAACGAGAAGAGAAGAAGCAGGCCACCCACCGGGCGATCACCGACGCCGCTTGGGACCTGTTCGCCCGCAACGGCTACGACGACACGACCGTCGACGACATCGCCGCTGCCGCCGACGTCTCGCAACGCACCTTCTTTCGCTACTTCGATTCCAAGGAGGCGGTGCTCTTCGGCGCCTGGCGCGACGAGTTTGACGAGCTGGCCCGGCGCATGCGGGAACGTCCGGCCGACGAATCGCCGATGGCCGCCATGCTCGGTGCGCTGATCAGCCTGGCCGGGTATTACAAACGCCAGCGGGCAGTGCGCATTGAACGGGCCCGCCTGGTGGCGACCTCACCCAACGTGGGGCGCTACCAGCAGGTGACGATCTCGCCGGCGTTTCAGGCGATGCTGACCGATGCCCTCGCCGACCGCCTGGGCGTCGATCCCGCCGACGACATGCGCCCGGCCCTGTACGCCGCGGTGGGCATGGCGGTCACCCGCACCGCCACCGACCGCTGGTTGGAGGATCCCGATCGGATCGATCTGGCCGAACTGGTGCGCGCCGGGTTTGCGGCGCTGCCCGGCCCGACCAGCTGACCGCACCACAGCATCCAGCGAAACGCAACGCCCGCAGGTGGGCCGTCATCCAGAACGGCGTTGGGCGACGAACGAACACCATGATGAAGCAGCTGATCGACCGAGCCGAAACCGGGCGGTTGCCCGCCCAGGCGGTGCGGCTGGGCATCCGGGCCCGCATCGCCCGCCGGGTGGCCATGCTGAACGAGGGCACGATCGAGGAGTTCTCCCAGCGACAGCGGGCGTTGATCGCCGAGCGAGCCGAGGGCCCGATCACCACCCACACTGCGGAGGCCAACGAGCAGCACTATGAGGTGCCCACCGAGTACTTCCGGGCCGTGCTCGGCCCCCGGCTGAAGTACTCCTCGGCTTACTGGCCCGACGGCGTCGAGTCGTTGGCCGGTGCCGAGGAGGCGATGCTGGCGCTCACCTGCGAGCGGGCGCAGCTGGCCGACGGCCAGCGGATCCTCGAGCTGGGCTGCGGGTGGGGTTCGCTCACCTTGTGGATGGCCGAGCGCTACCCCCACGCCGAGATCGTGGCCGTGTCCAACTCGGCCACCCAGCGGGACCACATCCTCGTCGAGGCACAGCGCCTGAGGCTCGGCAACGTCACCGTGCACACCGCCGACGTGGCCGACTTCGAACCCGACGGGCGCTTCGACCGGGTGGTGTCGGTCGAGATGTTCGAACACGTCAACAATCATCGGGCGCTGATGGAACGCATCGCCCGTTGGTTGGCGCCGGACGGCCTGGCGTTCGTCCACATCTTCACCAACCGCAGCGGATCGTGGCCCTTCGAGGCCACGTCCGAACAGGATTGGATGGGCCGGTTCTTCTTCTCGGGTGGGGTGATGCCGGCCGATGACCTTTTGTTGCACGAGCAGCGCCACCTGGTGGCGCTCGATCACTGGCGCCTCGACGGCACCCACTACGCCAAGACGCTGGCCGCATGGCGGGAGACCCACGAGGCCAAACGCTCCGAGATCATCGAGATGTTCTCGGCGCCGGAGGCCTACGGCGGATCCTCCTCCGCGGACGAGGCCGAGCGCTGGTACTGGCGCTGGTGGCTGTTCCACCTGGCCTGCGAGGAACTGTTCGCTTTCCGGGGTGGCTCGGAATTTTGGGTGTCGCATTACCTGTTTGCGCCCCGTGACCTCGGTCGGCCCGAGCCCGCTCCGGGCTGAGTTCGGCCGACTGGCCGGCGATCGACGGGGCGCTGTGGCGTTAGGGCCGAGCGGACGCGAACGACCCCCGGCCACTGATCGGCGCCGGGGGTCGTGTCTCGTGGTGGTGCGAGGCTCCGCTGGAGCTCACCCCGCCCGAAGGGCCGTCAACGCACTCAGACGGGCCGAACGTTGAGGGCCTCGGGGCCCTTGCGGCCGGGGCCGATCTCGAAGTCGACGACCTGACCCTCTTCGAGGGACTTGTAGCCCGCGACGTCGATGTTGGAGTAGTGGACGAACACGTCTTCGCCGTCTTCGCGGGAGATGAAGCCATATCCCTTGTCGGCGTTGAAGAACTTGACGGTGCCTTGGGGCATTCGTTTGCCTTTCTTGTTGCGTTGAACCGTCCGCTCAGAGGGCGGGTACTGGATGATGCGAGCGGCCGTTGTGGACATCTGAACGACGCCGAGATTCACCATACCCGCCTGACGCGCGGTCGTGTGTCACATCTGGCGCATCTCGACATGGCACGATGTGGCTCGTCGCCGGCGCACGATCCCGCCGGTGCGCGCGGAACGATCGGAGAACTCATGGAGAAGCTGGTCTACCTGGGCTGGGACGCCAGTGGAGGCGACGGGGATGCGCTGCGCGCCCGGCTGCTCGGCGAGCTGGCGCCTGCGTTGAGCGCCGGCGGCGCCGTCGCCGTGCAGGTGGCGGTCGCCGACGGTGCGGTCGGCGGAGAGGGTGTGTTTGCCTTTTCCTCGGAGGGGAGCCCCAAGGACGCCGTCGTGTCGTTCTGGTTGGAGGTGTCGGCCGATCGCGCCTGGGCCGAGGCGCTGCTGGCCGAGGCCTTCGCCACGATGCACGGCTACCTGGTATGCGAGTCCCGACCGATCGTCGCCCCCGGCCCGGCCCGGCCCGGCGACCGCAGCGCGGGCGCCAGCCAGATCACCTGCATCGCCGCTCGCGACGACCTGACCCACGCCGAGTTCGTCGCCCGTTGGCAGGGCGAGTTCTGCGCGGCGGCCATCGAGTGCCAGGACACCATGGCCTACGTCCGCAACGAGGTGGTTCGCCCGCTCACCGATGACGCCCCCGACTGGCGGGCGATCGTCGAGGAGACCTTTCCCCTGGCGGCGCTGACCGATCCGGAGGTGTTCTACGACGCCGTCGGCGACCCCGAGCGGCTGGCCGCCAACCAGGCCCGCCTGTTCGAGGCGGTCGGCGAGCTGATCGACCTGTCCCGCGTCGACGCCCGCTTCTATTCCGAGTACCGGTTCGACATCGACGACCGTCGGGTTCCTCGCTGAACTCGACGAATCGCTTCGACGCCGACGACCGTCGGGTTCCTCGCTGAACTCGACGTCCCGCTTCGACACCGACAACCGTCGGGTTCGTCGCTGAACTCGATGATGTCCTGCCGTCGGGTGCACCGGACGGTGCCCAGCTGACGGGATCGAGCCGGCTCGCAACGATCGGTGTTGGTGCTGGTGCTTACCCAGCGGAGGCGGTGGTGGCCTCGTGGACGATGCGGGCACGGATGAACTCGCCCAGCGACTTGGCCTGGGTGTCCTGGCGGGAATTTTGGGCGACCCCCCGGCCGAGCAGCCCGACGATGACGAAGTTGAGCGCCCGCAGGTTGTCGAGGCGGTAGCGGTGCACGATCAGGCCGTCGGTCTCGGCCGGGGCGAGCTGGCGCAGCCGGTCGGTGGTCAGCCAGGCCTGCAGCCACTGCCAGGCCTCGTCGCTGCGGGCGAAGACCCCGACGTTGGCCGACCCGCCCTTGTCGCCGGAGCGGGCGCCGATCAGCGACGCCAGGCCGTCGGGCAGGTTGGGCAGGTTGGGGAGGGCCGGATCCGCCGGATCGTCGCCGGTGAGATCGTCGGTGAGATCGGCGACGTGATCGACGGTGATGCCGCTCGGACCGACGGAAGCGTGGGCGTCCATCGCGTCGAGGTCACTCGCATCGGTGTGCTGATCGAGCGCCGCCTGGTCCTCGGGGTCGACGGCACCGGGCATGGGCACGTCCCAGGTGCGGTCGCCCAGCGTCACCCGCTGGGTGATGAGCGAGGCGGGGATCAGCGCCGGCCAGTAGACGCCGTAGGCGGAGGCCGAACCCGGCGGGGTGGAGGCGTAAAAGCCGGGGATCGAGGACAACGCCAGCTCGGTGGCCGCTCCGGAGAACGCCCGCCCCGCCCGCTTTTCGTCGTCGTCCCACACGGTCACGCGCAGCCAGGCGGTGGCGGCCTCGTTGCCGGTGGCGTCGGGCGAGTCGGTTCGCACCAGCCGGGTTTCGGTCTCGTCGAAGGCGTCCCGTCCGCCGGCGACGGTGGCCCACAGCTGGTTGGTCACCACCTCGGCCTTGGCCTCGATGTCCAGGCCGCACAGGCCGACCGCCATCGAGTTACGCCAGCCGCCCGCATAGTTGATCGCCACCTTGGTCGTCGCCGGTGCGGGCAGCCCGACCGTGCCCGAGATGCGCACCCGATCGGGGCCCTCCTCGGTGACGGTCGTCGTGTCGAAGCGGCTCATCACGTCGGGGTTGGCGTAGGTGGGTTCGCCGATCTCGTACAGCAGCTGGCTGGTGACCGTGCCGACGGTGACGCCACCGGCGGTGCCGTCGTGCTTGGAGATCACCGACGAGCCGTCGGCTGCGATCTCGGCCCAGGGGAAGCCGGGCAGGCGGCCCTCGGCCAGGCCGGGCAGCTCACCGAAGAAGCTGTAGTTGCCGCCGGTGGCCTGGGCGCCGCATTCGATGACGTGTCCGGCGGCGACCGCACCGGCCAGGGCGTCCCAGTCGTCGCGGGCCCATCCGTGGTGCCAGGCGGCGGGGCCCATGACGACGGCGGCGTCGGTCACCCGACCGGTCACGACGACGTCGGCGCCGGCCTCGAGGGCCTCGACGATGCCCCAGCAACCCAGGTAGGCGTTGGCGGTGACGACGCGGTCGACCACGTCGCCCAGGGGTTCGCCGGTGTCGATGTTGGACAGCGAATGCCCGGCGGCGGTCAGCACCTCCAGGCGGTCGATCAGGTCGTCGCCGTCGACGACGGCCACCGACACCTCACGGCCCGCGGCCCGGGCCACCTCTCGCACCGCTTCGGCGCAGCCGTGGGGGTCGAGTCCGCCGGCGTTGGACACCACCTTGATGCCACGGTCCAGGCAGGTGGTGAGCACCTGGCTCATCTGGTAGACGAACGTGCGGGCGTAGCCGCCGTCGGCGCGTCGTTGCCTGGTGCGGCTGAGCACGTACATCGTCAGCTCGGCCAGCCAGTCGCCGGTGAGTACATCGATCGGCCCGCCCTCGACCATCTCCCGGGCGCCGTCGAGGCGGTCGCCGTAGAAGCCGGAGCAGTTGGCAATACGAATTGGCCCCGAGGGCGTACGAACGGTCTGGCCTGGCGATGCGGTCATCACCCGATCATCTCAGATGTGCCCGGTGGTCGGCCTACCCGTTCGCTCCGGCGCCGGTCGCCGGGCCATCCACACCCGGTGGCGCCCGTTCAGTCCTTCTGAAGGCTCGTGTCGCTGAACAGGTACTTCTTCAGTTGCTCGTCGAAGATCGGGTCGCGGCGGCGGATCCACTCGAGCACCATGGCGGCGTGCTCTTTCTCCTCGTCGCGGTTGTGGACGAGCAGGCCCTTGAGCTCGTCGTCGGTGGTCACCTGGATCCGCTGGTTGTACCAGTCGACCGCCTCGAGCTCTTCCATCAACGACTCGATCGCCCGGTGCATGTCCCGGGTCTCGGCGGTGAGTTCCTCGTACGGCTCGTGGTAGCTCTCGCTGCTCATGGTTCCAACGGTAACCTCGCCCCGACAAGTTCTCGAACCCGTCCGCCGGTGCCACCGTCGGGCGGTCACCACGCGACGAGGTTGCCGTGTCCGAAACGATCACCGACCGGAAGACCGGCGCCTCACGACCCCACGCGGTCGAACCGTCCGACGACCGCGGTGCGGATCTGGGTTACCGCCCCTTCGATGCCGATAACCACTACTACGAGGCGATCGACGCGTTCACCCGCCATCTCGACCCCCGGCTGGGGTCCCGGGTGTTTCAGTGGGCGACGATCGACGGTCGCCAGTACCCGGTGATCGGCGGTCAGGTGTTTCGCGGCGTGAGCAACGCCACGTTCGACCCGGTGTCCAAGCCGGGCGTGCTCGCCGACTACTTCCGGGGTAATCCCAACGACGACGACCCGGTGGCCCTGCTGCGCGACCACGAGCCGATCCGGGCCGAGTACCGCAACAGCGACGCCCGGCTGGCGACGATGGACGCCCATGGGCTGGCGGCGGTGTGGATGTTTCCCACGCTGGGCATGCTCTACGAGGAGGCGCTGAAGCACGACCCCGAGGCGGTCACGATCATGTTTCGGGCCTTCAACCGGTGGCTGGTGGAGGACTGGGGTTTCGCCCGCGAGGACCGGATCTTCTCGGCGCCCTACCTCACCCTCGCCGACGTCGACTGGGCGTGCGAGGAGCTGGATTGGGCGCTGGCCCAGGGCGCCCGCAGCATCGTGATGCGGGCGGCCGCACCGACGACGGCATCGGGCCAGGTGGCCCCCGGGCATCCATCCAACGATCGCTTCTGGGCCCGGGTGGCCGAGGCGCACGTCACCTGCGTCGTCCACGCCGGCGACGCCGGGTACACGTCGCACGGCTACGCCAACGACGGGTTTACGACCGACTTCGCAGGAGTGCCCCAGCCGATCCGCATGCTGCAGCTCGAGCGTCCGATCGAGGACTTCCTGTCGTCGCTGGTGTGCGACCACCTGTTCGTGCGCCACCCCAACCTGCGCATCGCCTCCGTCGAGAACGGCTCGAAGTTTCTCGGAGGTCTGTTCGACAAGCTTCGGATCACCGCCAGGAAGATGGAGGGGTGGTGGGCCGAGGACCCGGTGGAGACGTTCCGTCGCCACATCTGGATCAACCCGTTCTGGGAGGACGACGTCGACGATGTGATCGAGCTGATGGGTGCCGACCGGGTGATCTTCGGTTCGGACTGGCCCCACATCGAGGCGCTGCCCCGGCCGCTGGACTACCTGGCCGACGTTGCCCACCTCGACGAGGTCACCCGCCGCAAGGTGCTGCTCGACAATGTGACCGAACTGAACACTCCGTGACCGAGCTGAACACTCCGTGACCGAATCGAACGATCAGTGACCGAGTTCATCCGCCAGTGGCCGAGCTGAACGCCCGGTGACCGTGCTGAACATCCAGTGGGCGAGTTGACGTGTGGGTGAGCGGGCTGGGCGCGTGCGGGTAGGCCGGTGGGGGCGCCGCGGCGCGCCCGTCGCCGGACGCCTCGTCGATCGGCGGGCGCTGCCGGCGTTGGCGCTCGGTGCGGTTGCGTTGTTGGCGCTCGGCGTCATCGTCGTGACGAACTCCACCGGCGCAGCCACAACGCCCGGTGTGATCGATGGGGGCCCGAGGCTGATCGCCGACAGCTTTCGCGCCCCCGGGGTGCTCAATCCGGGCGGCGCCTTCCAATGGGCGACCGAGCGGGGCAGCTGGTCGCTGAGCGGCACCGCCCTAGTGGCCGACGAGGCACCGGCCCGACTTGTTTCGAAACGGGAGCTGCCCCGCAGCTACCGCCTCGGTGTCATCTGGGAGGAGGACGCCGAGGGCGGCCGGGTCGACCTGCGCTGGGACGAGGGCGAATCCTGGGTGTTTCGCCTCACCGCCGAGGGATACGAGTTCGTTCATGCGGTCGACGGCCGCGAGTCGGTGATCGCCAGCGGGGCTCTTTCGGCAACCTCTGGGGCCGGTCCCTCGGTGCTGCTGACCCGAACGTCGGGTTCGGTTTCGGTCGACCTGACCGGAGCAAACCTCGAGGACCGGCGGCGGGTGGCATCGGTCGATCACCTCGAGTCGCCGACGACCACCGGCTTCTCGATTGGCTCCGAGCGGGCCGGAGTTCGCTTCGCCCGCATCGAGCTGGAGCTGCCCTCGTGAGGTGGCCCTGGGCGCCCGGAAAGGTCGTCGGCGTGGTGACCCTGGCGTGCTTCCTCGCCGTCGCCGTGCTGGCTCGCGTCGACGCTGCTCGACATCCCGAACGGGAGTGGAAGCCGTCGCTGGCCGAGCTGCCCAACCCGTCGGCGGTGCGCCTGCCCAAGCTGGTCACCTCGGCGGGTCCCGTCGAGGCGGGCGGCGCTTCGCTCCGCACCTAGCTTTGGGCCCGGGCGGGCCCGCC
>NZ_DAOLGP010000014.1:83495-87662 GCF_035329545.1 Candidatus Neomicrothrix sp. | reverse complement strand
AAGGATCGACGCTCAGCCGGTCGCCGCCCAGGGGCAACCCGTGTTGGCCAAAATCGTCCCGGCCGACGCTCTCGACACGAACCCCCAACCCGCCCCAGACCCCAGCCGGGCCTCGGCCGCCCGGGCCGCCATCCCGACCGCCTCAACAGCGTCAGCGAACGGGGTGCCGGTCGGGTCGATTCGCGGTAACAACGGGTCGAGGTCGTGGGCCAACACCGTGAACCAAACCCGGACCTCCTCCGCGTGGGTGGCGAAGCGGCGCAGCCAACCCCGGACCGTCGAGGACGGCACCCCCAGCCGGGCAGCCGACCAACGAAACCCGTGACCGGCCGCTTTGGCGACCAGAGCGAACCCGATCGACCAGACCGCGTCCCGGCGGCGCAACAACCCGAACGCTCCCAACAACACGTGGGTCCGGCCACAACCCCCGCAACGGGACCGACGAGGAATCACGTGCCACACCCCGCCGCCACGAACCCGCAACACCCTCGAACGGGCCCAACCCCACGGCGCCAGAACGCCCCCGCAAACCGGGCACTCCAACCTGCCATCGAACAGGTCGCGCTCGACTTCCGTCGCGTTGGTTCCTACGATCTTCACCAGTGCCCCCGGGCATCAGGAAGAGCCCTCCCGATTGCTCCAGCCAGAGAAATCGCGGGAGGGCTCTTGCGCGTCTACAAAGACGCGAGCCTCACCCCGACTACACCCGTGACGCCACTCCACCCATGCCCACCATCAATGTCACCAACCCAACCCCCCATGCCCATCGGAGGTGGCGCTCAACAGCCCCCACGACCGTCAGGCGTGCGGGCACACGCCACCGCGGTGTCACGATGCACATCCAAAAACGCGCACCGCTCCACCAACACTTCCAGTTCCATCAGCTTGGTCCTTCCAGTCGGCCCACCAAGTGGTGCCGAACCGGAAGGGGCCTCGAATGATGAGTCTGAGATACGTGCTCGAAGCAACAAAACGGAGCGCCCAAGACCCCAGGGCTCAAACTAGCGACGGGCTCCAAAGCGCCATAGACGTACGACCTCAGCCCGGCTCGACAACCCGATTCTCATCCAACGAGGGCGACCCTGCAAGGGCCATGGAAACTAGCGTGCTGATCATTCTCGACAGCGGGCCCCTCGGCCTCGTGAGCAACCCGAGCACCAAAGGGCCTGCCCACGATGCCCGAACGTGGGCACGAACCCGTATCGACGCAGGCGACCGCCTCATCGTGGCCGAAATCTCTGACTATGAAGTTCGCCGAGAACTCGAACGGTCCGGGAAACACGCCGGTATCGAGCGGCTCGAAAGACTCGGCACCGGCCTCGGTTCCCTGCCCTTGTCAACCGCCATGATGCGGATCGCCGCCAGCCTCTGGGCCGAAGCACGAAACAGCGGACTCCCAACAGCCCGGGATGCAGCCCTCGATGGTGACGTTATCCTCGCCGCCCAGGCACAGGCCCTTCAGGCCGAGGAGCCAGCCGAAACAATCGTTGTAGCAACCACGAACGTCACGCACCTTGAGCGCTACGTCGATGCGCGCCTTTGGTCAGACATCTGAGTCAGCGGGTGACCAACGTCGGGCTCAGGCCGAACTCGGCGAGGGTGGCCTCGATGTGACAGAGCAACTCATCTCTGCCGAGGCCGCCGCCCACCGGCCGTGCGACGATCGAGAGGAAGACGTTTCCGAGGGCCCGGCCGCTGAGCACGTACAACTGACCGCCGATGCGGTCGAGGTCCGCCGGACCCTGGCCCGGCTCGATCAGGCGCACCCAGAAGTCGTTCGAGTCCCGGCCGTCGAGGCGGACGACTGCGGCGGGCAGGTCGCCGTAGTTGGAGCAGCCGACCGGCAGGGCGGACGCGCCCATCGCCAGCGGCTCGGCCCTGCGCACCGCGGCGGCGGGCATGAGGGGCGTCAACGGGAGGGCGGCCGCAAGGTCGTATGACTGCTCGGCCACGAGCGCCGCCTTGGTGGCCTCGCGTAGGCCGGTGAGGTCATCGACCACGCCGGTGGGTTCGATCCGAATGGTGGCTCTGTCGAGGGCGTTGGCGCGCGTATCGCCCTCGATCCGCACGCTGACCGGCACGCCAGGGTGACCATCCCGTCGGCACCGGTCCGTCCCAACCGCTCCCCCATCCGGGCCGCAACCGCCGACACCAGGGTGTTGCTCGTGCCGCCTCGCTCGGCGGCGGCGGCATCCCAGTCGGCCTGGTTCACCCGAACGCACGACACCGGAACGCGGAAGGGACCGCCTGCTGGTTTCGACGTGGTAGAAGCGGCCGGGGCGCCGGGTTTGCTGCCGGAAGTCTTCGGCGCAGCCTGGGCACGGGCGACTCGGGCGCCGGCGACCACGGCGCGCAGCACGGACGGCAGGCCCCGGACAAACGCCAGCAGATCGGCCCACAGCACGCGGCTGCGGCGACGTGCACCCCTCCGTGGATAGGCCGGGCGGCGCGCCCGACCCTCGACCGCATCGGTGATCGCCTGGAGCACGCAGAGCCCGTCGCCGAGGGCGTGGGGGATGGTGAAGGCAACAGATGTGCCGCCGTCGGTCAGCGGCAACACCCCGATCCGCCAGCCCGGGCCGTGCTCGGGGTCGGTACCTCGGTCACCAAACTCGGAGGTCCAGGTGAAGACCTCGTCCCATTTCCTTGGCGTTGCTTCAACGACGAGGTCGGGGGCGCGGTCGACCGCCACCCAGCGGTGCCGTCCGCCCGGCAGCGGGGAGTGCTCGACCAGCCGTCCCGCCAACGTGTGGCAGAGGTTGTCGTTGACGCGCCGCAACGCTTCGAGGTCGACCGGTCGGTCATACGTCCACGTGGCGAGGAAGACGGGCTGGTGGCCGAGGGCCCGCAACCCGAGGTACGACCCCTGATCCATCAGGGCGATGCGGTCGTCGAGCACCGTCTCCATGCCGCCTCATGTCTTGCTGAACCGGCGGACCGCCAGCGGGACCGAGATGGCGAGGATCACTGCGATCCACAGCAGCGACCGCAACACGTACCCCGTGGTCGTTGTGGTGAACGAGCCGGAATCCTGCAGGGCCTGGGCCGCCTCGGGTCCCAGCATCAGCCCCCTGCAGGCGTTGACGACGATGGTAACGGGCTGGTGGGCGGCGAAGGCCTGAAGCCACCCCGGCATCGAGTTGACCGGTACGAACGCCGAGCTGGCGAAGGTGAGCGGCAACAGCACCGGGAAGGCCATCGACTGGGCCTCCTCGGCCGACGTGGATCGCAGGCCGACGAGCGCCATCAGCCAGGACACGGAGAAGGCGAACGCCAGGACGAGCAGGCTGCCCTTGACCACGCCCATGACGTCGTAGGGCCGGAAGCCGATCGCCATGCCGACGAGCAACATCACCACGACGATGCCGATGTTGCGCACCAGGTCGGCCAGCGTGCGCGCCGCCAGCACCGACATCGGGGCCATCGGCAGCGAGCGGAACCGTTCGATCAGCCCGCCCCCAAAGTCCTCTGCGAGGCCGATGGCCATGGACACCGATCCGAGGGCGACCGCCTGCACGAAGATGCCCGGCAGCAGGTAGTTGACGTAGTCCATGCCCAGCACCTGGCCGAGCGTGCCGCCGAACACGTACCGGAAGAGCAACACGAACATGACGGGTTGCAGGAACGTGAACACGAGCAGCCCGGTCTCGCGAACCAGGTGCAACAGCCTTCTCCTTCACCCGATCACCCTCGTTCACTCGTTGTTGGCCTAGGCTTCGGCCTTCGCCGAACGCGACCAGCTCAAGGAACGACAACGCCGGGTCGGCCCCGGTCATCGCCGGGAACCCGTCGCTGCTCGCGACGAACCCGTGGGAAGCGACTCGCAGGGGGAGGCTGGGGCATGGAGACGACCGGCTCTGCGGAGAGTGCAACTGCCATAGCGTTCGGGACCAGGGTGGGATGGCGGAACACGCCGTGGGCGGACTACCTCGCCGAGTTCCTTGGGACGTTCGTGATCATCACGTTCGGCTGCGGCGTGGTGGCGACCTCGCTCGCCGCGCTCCCGGAGTCGGGGCGGACCGAGACGGCGTTCCTCGGCGGTGGGGACTGGTTGCTCATCACCCTCGGGTGGGCGATGGCGGTGACGTTCGGCATCTACGTCGCCGGCGGGGTCAGTGGCGCGCCCCCCCACCCCGGGGGGCCGGTGGTGGTGGCGCCACCGCGGGG
>NZ_DAOLGP010000014.1:40062-83485 GCF_035329545.1 Candidatus Neomicrothrix sp. | reverse complement strand
CACCTCAACCCGGCGGTCACGTTGTCGTTCGCGCTACGTCGGGGCTTTGCCTGGTCGAAGGTGCCCGGCTACATAGCGGCGCAGTTGCTCGGCGCCTTCGTCGGCGCCGCCCTCGTGTACGCCCTGTTCTTCGAGGCCATCGAGGCCTTCGAACGCTCCAGTGGGATCGTGCGTCACGGGGGTGCGAGCATAGGCATCTTCGTCACCGCGCCGGCCGACTACTACACGAGCTACTGGGGTCCGTTTCTGACCGAAGCCGTGGCCACCGCCTTCCTCGTCGTGTTCATCTTCGCGGTGAGCGATCTCATGAACACCCCGCCACGAGCCAACCTCGGCCCGCTCGTCATCGGCTTCGCCGTCTTCGCCATCGGCTCCTCGTTCGGTGCCGGCACCGGCTACGCCATCAACCCGGCCCGGGATCTCGGCCCCCGGTTCTTCGCGTGGGTCGCCAGATGGGGTGATGCCGCCCTACCGGGGACCTCGGCGAACCTCGGCGCCTACTGGTGGGTCCCGATACTGGGCCCCATCGTTGGTGCCATCTTCGGTGCACTCGTGTACGACCTGGCGATCCACAACGTCCTGGCCGCCCGGGGAACGGCAGAGACCCCCCACGCCAGGACCGTCGGTGAAGTCGTCCTCGAAGAAGAATGAACGTCCTACGCGGGGTGCAGATCCTGTGACGAACCATATGAGGAGCACAGATGTCTCGGTATGTGGCCGCCATCGACCAGGGCACCACCAGCACGCGCTTCGTGATCTTCGACGCCGACGGGCAATCCGTGGGCATGGCGCAGCAGGAGCACGAGCAGGTCTACCCTCAGCCGGGTTGGGTCGAGCACCGGCCGCAGGAGATCTGGGCCCGGACCGAGGCGGTCATCGCTGACGCCCTCGCTACCACCGGGCTGACCGCGGCAGATCTGGTGGCCATCGGCGTGACGAACCAGCGCGAGACCACGGTCGTGTGGGACCGGTTCACCGGCGAACCGGTGGGCAACGCCATCGTCTGGCAGGACACCCGCACCGATCAGATCTGCCGCGACCTGTCCGCCGACGCGGGTCGTGACCGATTCCGGGCCTCCACGGGGCTCCCGCTCGCGACGTACTTCTCGGGACCGAAGGTCGTCTGGATCCTCGACAACATACCCGGCGCACGAGCGCGCGCCGAAGCCGGCGAGCTCCTGTTCGGGACGATCGACACCTGGATCATCTGGAACCTCACCGGCGGCGTCGACGGTGGACTGCACATCACCGACGTCACCAATGCCAGCCGGACGCTCCTGATGGACCTGGCCACCCTGGACTGGGCGCCCGACATCGTGGCGGCGCTGGGCATTCCCGCGTCGATGCTGCCGGAGATCCGCTCGTCGAGCGAGGTCTACGGCGAAGCCCGCCTCGCTTCCGTGGCCGGGGTGCCGGTGGCCGGTGACCTCGGCGATCAGCAGGCCGGGCTGTTCGGCCAGAGCTGCTTCGACGCCGGCGACGCCAAGAACACCTACGGGACCGGCAACTTCCTCCTGCTCAACACGGGCACCGAGCCGGTGCGCTCGGATCACGGGTTGGTCACTACGGTCGGCTACAAGCTCGGTGACGCCCCCGCCGTGTACGCCCTCGAGGGGTCGATCGCCATCGCCGGGGCGCTCGTCCAGTGGCTTCGCGACAACCTCCGCCTCATCGACTCGGCGGCGGAGGTGGAAGAGCTGGCCCGCAGTGTGGACGACAACGGTGGCTGCTATTTCGTCCCGGCGTTCTCGGGACTATTCGCCCCGTATTGGCGTGATGACGCCCGTGGCGTGATCGTCGGGCTGACCCGCTTCGTGGAGGGAGGCCACATCGCCCGCGCCACGCTTGAGGCCACGGCGTTCCAGGGCCGCGAGATGGTCGATGCGATGGAGGCCGACTCCGGCGTGACCCTCCACGAGCTGCGCGTCGGCGGCGGCATGGTCAAGAACGAGCTGCTCATGCAGTTCCAGGCCGACATCCTCGGCATCCCCATCATCAGGCCGTCGCTGACCGAGACCACGGCGATCGGTGCCGCGTATGCAGCAGGGCTCGCCGTCGGGTTCTGGCCGAGTACCGAGGTGCTGCGGGCCAAGTGGGTCGAGGACAAGCGCTGGCTGCCCCAGATGGACGAGGCCACCCGGGAGCGGGAGCTCGCCCAATGGAAGAAGGCCGTGACCCGCACCTTTGACTGGGTCGACGCTGAGCCGGTCTAGCTACAACGCCCGCGAGCACCCCAAGCGAACGCGTTCGCCGAACGATGGGTGCGCACGCTGCGTCACGAACTGCTCGACCGCACCTTCATCTGGAACGAACGCCAGCTTCGCGCTCTCCTGCTCGACTACAACCAGCACCGCCCGCACCGCGGGCCTGTGGGATCACGCCCACGAGGCAGAGCGCAGGACGCTGCTCGACGAAGCTGCTCCAAGACGTCACAGTCCACGCAGACCGGCTCTCGGTGACCCTGCACGGAGCGCCAGCGCTCAACGTGGGATTCTCCGAAGTCGGGCTCAAGGACTCGGGGTTGAGTTGTGTCGGAGGGGGGACTTGAACCCCCACGCCCTTAACGGGCACTAGGCCCTCAACCTAGCGCGTCTGCCAATTCCGCCACTCCGACGTGACCCCGGTTTTCGCCCGGTGCAAGCGGGTCAGCATAGCAGCGCTGCCGCTCTCCCCCACCAGCCGACACCCAGCCGGCGTCCTGATGGATGGGGCACCCGAAGGCACGGCAGATACGGCCGACCTGATGCCGGTCTGAGGCGTCGCTCACCGCATCAGGATCGCCGAGAATTCTCGGAAATCTTCTCCAGCGGCTGGCTTCGTTGTCACACCCGTTGATCAGACTGGACCCATGGCTTCGATCACCGATTTCGAGCCGACCGGGAGCGGTCCGGAGGGAGTGGGTCCGGAGCGCGATCTTGGGCGGGTGGAGGTGGGCAATCCGGCTGCGGCGCTTGCCTTGGCCCACGCCGAATCGTCGATCGATGAGTTGTTCGCCGCCGGGGTGGAACCCGACGATTCTCAGGATGCGGTCGTCTGGATCGACGAGCTGGAACGGCTTGGGCGTCGGGTGGATGCTGCCCGTTCTGAGTTGGTTGAGTCGATCCAGCGCAGGGTGTTGCACACGGCCGACGGGCACGGGTCGGCCAAGATCATGGTGCGCCATGTCGCCCACCTCACCAACGCTGAGGCGACGGCCCGGGCCAAGACCGCCCGGCTTGCTCGCGATATGCCGAAGGTGACCACAGCATGGAAGGCAGGTGAGGTATCCACCTGCGCGGTCCGCGCGCTGGGTCGGGTGGATGCCAACCCTCGGGTGGCGGCGGCGATGAGAGCCCGTGACGACGAGTTCCTGCGCGACGCCCAGACGATGGGTGCCAAGACGTTTGCGCACAAGGTGCATCGCTGGGCACGCCTGATCGACGAGGACGGCCCCGAACCGGCCAACGAACGTAACCACAAGAAGCGGGATGCCCGGTTGGTGCAGAACCCGTGGGATCTGTCGTGGGAGCTGACCGGGTTCTTCGCGTCCGCACAGGGTGCGGAGCTCCGAGAGATCCTCGACCGTTACGTCGACGCCGAATTTGAGGCTGATTGGGCCGAAGCCAAAGCCCGGCTGGGCCCGGACGGCCTGTTCGGCGACGGAATCACCAAGCACGATCTGCAGCGGACCGATGCCCAACGCCGCGCTGACGCGTTGGTGCGGGTGTTCCGAGATGCAGCCGCCGCCGATGGATCGGCCATTGCGCCCGGGTGGGTGCACAACATCCACTGGTCGGCGGCCGCCTACGAGGAGATGCTGTCGGCGATGGACGCTGACCGGCCGCCACGGTTCGATCCGGAGACGTTCATGTGTCGCACCGAAGACGGCCACGACGTCGACCCGACCGAAGCAGCGGCCAACAGCCTGCTCCACAAGGTCCGCAGGATGATCGTCGACGCAGCCGGGGTGGTGATCGACCTCGGGCGGGCCCGACGGTTCACTGGATCGGCCCGTGTGGCCGCCACCGCCGGCCACACCCACTGCATCTGGCCTGGCTGCCACGCACCCGCCAGCCGTTGTGAGATCGACCACCTCCACGAACACGGCCGAGGCGGAACAACACAACCGGCCAACGCAGCGCCGTTGTGCGGAAAACACAACCGCTGGAAGCAGAAGGGCTTCACGATCCAGCGAGATCCGACCGGCGGGTGGCACACCACACGACCTGACGGAAGCCAGTTGGAGTAGGTCGCCGGCGCCCCGCCAAGCGAGCCGATCGATCCTTGAGTGCCCGGGGTGGGACTTGAACCCACACGCCCTTTCGGACAGGGGATTTTGAATCCCCCGCGTCTGCCATTCCGCCACCCGGGCTTTGGGTGGAGCGTCGATGGTAACCCGTCGACGCGTTCGCTCACCATTGCCGCAGTTCAGGGCCCGGATCGGTAGTTCGTCCGATACGATCCACAGCGTGAGTCGCCTACTGAAGGTTCTCGTCATCATCATCTTGGGCGTCATGCTGGCGCGGGAGATTGCGTTCCGACGGAACCTGAGCGAGTTCAACCCCGACACTGCACCGTTCGGAGACTGAGCACCGAGGGTTGCCGCCGGTCGCGACGATGGGAGCGCCCGAGGACGCTCCCATCGCAGGTAGCACCAGTTGTTCGGGGCCAATCGGCCCCAGCCAACTACGGGGTCTCTTCGCCCTTGGCGATCTTCTTCAGCTTGGAGCCAGCGGAGATCTTGACGGCCTTGGTGGCCGGAACCTGGATCTGCTCGCCGGTCTGCGGGTTGCGACCCATGCGGGCCTTGCGCTCGGTCTGCTCGAAGGAGATGAAGCCGGGGATGGTCAGCTTGTCCTTGCCCTTCGCGACGACCTCGCCGACGACGGTGATGAACTCACCCAGCACTGCGTTGACGTCCTTCTCGGACATCTCGGTGCGACGGGCGATGGTCGAGACCAGTTCACTCTTGTTCATGTGTGCCTCCTCAGCGGTTCGTCCGCTTGGATCATGTACGAACCGACTTGGTTCGGGGTCGTTGTGACCCTATTGCGCCGCCCGTCACGTTCTGCAACCTCGAAACCAGGCCGGAGCCCGGAATTCGGTGAAGCCGGATGTGAATGACAACGGTGTAACTCTACCAGGAATGAGCGCAGACACCTAGGGGCACAACGAATCTGCGATTTGAGCGGGCTTCAAGCGGCGGCTGCAAGGGTCCTACTGTCACATCCCCCGGTCGAGCGCGTCTCGGAACTCCCCCACATGGTCGGCCACCTGATCGGGGGAGGCACCGTCGAGGATCTTGCGCATGAACGCTGACCCGACGACTGCGCCGTCGGCCACCTCGCACACCTCGACCGCCTGCTGGGGGCTGGAGACGCCGACCCCGACCAGCACGGGCAGGTCGGTGATGTCCTTGGCGCGCCGGGCGATCTCCTTGGCCGAATCGGCCAGGGTGGCCCGCTCGCCGGTGACGCCGAGCAGCCCGACGGCATACAGGAAGCCCCGCGACCGCTGGGCGATGCGGTCGAGGCGTTCGTCGGGGGTGGTTGGCGCCGCCAACAGCACGGTCTCCACCCCAGAAGTGTCGGCCGCATCGATCCACGGGCCGGCCTCGTCGAGAGGCAGATCGGGCAGGATGGCCCCGACGATGCCGGCCCGGGCCAGTTCTCCGGCGAAGCGGGTGACGCCCGGGCGGAACACCAGGTTGTAGTAGGTCATGACGGCCAAGGGGATGCCGACATCGGCAGCACCGGCGGCCTCGATCACCTCGTGGGGAAGGGCCCCCTGGTGCAAGGCCAGGTCGGAGGCCGCCTGGATGGTGGGGCCGTCCATCACCGGATCGGAGAAGGGAATGCCGATCTCGATGGCATCGGCGCCGGCCTGGGCGACCGCCTCGATCGTGGGGATCCACTCCCCCAACCCACCGGTGATGTAGGGCACGAGGGACTTGCCCCCGGCGTCGCGACGGCGGCGCAGCGCCGATTCCAGCGGGCCCGGGACGTGTGACGGCTGGGCGGCGCTCATCCCAGCACCTCCATCATCTGGGCGACGTCCTTATCGCCGCGTCCCGACAGGTTGATGAGCACGGTCTTGCCGGCGAGCTCGTCCTTGGCCTTGGCCACCCAGGCGAGGGCGTGGGCCGGCTCGAGGGCCGGGATGATGCCCTCGGTCCGGCTGAGCAGCACGAAGGCCTCGATCACCTCGGCGTCGGTCACGGGCTCGTAGCGGGCCCGGCCCTCGGCGGCGAGGAAGCTGTGCTCGGGGCCCACCCCCGGGTAGTCGAGCCCGGCCGAAATCGAGTGGGCCTCCATCACCTGACCGACATCGTCCTGCTTGAGGTACGAGGCCATGCCGTGCACGACGCCGACCGCCCCGCCGCCGATCGCCGCCCCGCCGGCGGGCTCGGCGCCGACCAGCTCGGCCTCGGTATCGACGAACCCGGAGAAGATTCCGGCTGCGTTCGATCCACCACCCACGCAGGCGACGACGACGTCGGGGTCGGCGCCGGTCAACTTGTGGACCTGGGCGTAGGCCTCGTCGCCGATCACCCGATGAAACTCCCGCACCATCCACGGATACGGATGGGGTCCCATCACCGAGCCCAGGCAGTAGTGGGTGGTCTCGACGGTGGCCACCCAGGAGCGCATCGCTTCGTTGACCGCATCCTTCAGGGTGCGACTGCCGCTCATCGCCGAGCGAACCTCGGCCCCGAGTAGGCGCATGCGAAAGACGTTGAGCTCCTGGCGGGCCATGTCGACCTCGCCCATGTAGACGATGCACTCCATGCCGAGCAGCGCCGCAGCGGTGGCGGTGGCCACGCCGTGCTGGCCGGCACCGGTCTCGGCCACCAGCTTGGACTTGCCCATGCGGCGGGCGAGCAGCGCCTGGCCGAGAACGTTGTTGATCTTGTGCGAGCCGGTGTGGTTGAGGTCCTCCCGTTTGAGCAGCACCCGGCAGCCGAGCTCCTCGGACAGCCGGTGGGCTTCGGTCAGCGGGCTGGGACGCCCGGCGTAATCGGCGAGCAGTCCGTCGAGCTCGGAACGAAAGGCCGGGTCCACCCAGGCGTCGCGGAACGCCACCTCGAGCTCCTCACATGCCGGGATGAGGGTTTCGGGCACGTAGCGCCCACCAAACTCGCCAAAGCGGCCCGTTGCACCCGGGTCACCCATACCTACCGTGTTGGTCACGCTCGCTCCCGTACCTTCTCGACGACGGCCGACACCCTACGCCCGGCGGTCGAGAACCTTGCGGTGACCGGCCGGTGGTCCGAACCGGCTGCACATCCCACGCTGAGCGACAGCGGTTCGAGGCCCCGGAACAGGACCCGGTCGAGACGGGCAATCGGCAGCCGGGCGGGCCAGGTGAGCCCCAACCCCTGCCCCACCTCCCGGTGGGCGTCGCGCAGGTGCCCGCCGGCCACCAACTGGCGCATCGGCTGGTGCCGACCGCTGGCGTTGAAGTCACCGGCCACCACCACGCGATCGGCCTCCCTGGCCATCGCCGCCAGCCGGTCGTGTTGGGCGGTCCACGGGCCCACCCCGTGGATCGGCGGGGTGGTGTGCACCCCCAGTACGCGCACCACCGTGCCGTCGCCGGCGACCACGTCGGCTGAGGGCGTGGGCGACCCGGCGGCCGACTCGATCGTGGCGTTGCGCACCTCCACCCGGGCGAACATCGCTGCCCCCAGCGCATCGTCGCGGGAGGTCGACACCACCTCGGTGTAGCAGCCCTCGAGCCCGGCGCGCAGCTGCCGGAGATAGTCCGGGGTGACCTCCTGAAACACGGCGACGTCGCAGCCGGCGGCCAGCATCTCCTCGATGTTGGCCGAGACGTCGCTCCGCTCGAACTCCAGGTTGGCGGAGTACACGGTGAGGGTGGCGTCTCCCGGTCGGGGCCCTCCGCCCCAGTCCCCAGCCAGCAGGCCGACGCCGGTGCCGAGCAGTGCGAGGGCGGCGGCCGCGTTGAGCTGGCGTGCCCTGCGGCCGGGGGCGAGAGCGGCAGCCGGCAAGGCCGCCAGGGCTGCGGCGTGCGCCGGCAGCGCCAACGTCTGGGCGATCACGTGGGCCGGTGGGCCGTTGATGCCGAGCGCCCAGGCCGCATCGAGTGCGGCCGCCGGGGCCAGCGCCGCCGGGGCCAACCAACGCGGGATGCGGCTCAAGCGCCGGAGCGCACCGGCTCGGCCGCCGGGGTCCGGGCCATCGCATCCCGGTACAGCTGCTCGTAGGCGGCGGCCAGGCGGTCCATCGAGTAGGCGTTGGCCCGCTGGTGGCCCGCCTCGGTCAGCCGGGCGGCCAGCGCGTCGTCGGTCAGCACAGCGGTGAGCGCCTCGGCCAACGCCGTGGGATCCTCGGGCTCGGCGAGCAGGGCGTTGCGGTCGTGGGTGGCCACGTTGTTGTAGCCGGGGATGTTGGAGGCGACCACCGGGGTGCCGGCCGCCATCCCCTCGAGAAGCACCACGCCGAAGCTCTCGCCGCCGAGGGCAGGCGCACAGAACACGCTCGCCCCGGCCAGGCGGGCATCCCGCTCGGCGTCGCTGATCCGGCCCAGCCACTCGATCCGCTCGTCGCCGGCATTGGCCGCCTGGAGCTCCTCGGTGAGCGGGCCGGTGCCCGCCACCCACAGGGTGACGTCGGCGGGCAACTGCTTCATCGCCTCGAGCAGGACGGCCAGGCCCTTGCGGGTCTCGTGGCGTCCGATGAAGAAGATCGAGGGCCCGTCGCTCGGCGTGGGCACCACCTGGCGAAACGCCTCGGTGTCGACGGCGTTGTAGAGCACCAACATGTCGTCATCGGTGAACCACACACCGGCGGTGCTGCGGGCGTCGTCGGAGACCGCCACCCGCACGTCGAGGCGCCGCACCCCCCACGATCCCAGCGGCTTGAGCCAGGAGGAGTAGGCCGAGAAATCGCCCGAGGCGTGGAACGTACCGACCATCGGGCACGGCTTGACGACCAGGGCGGTGTTGGTGACGCCGGGGACGAGCGGTTCGTGCAGGTGCAGCACGTCGAAGTCCTCGTCCCACAGGGCCCGCATCGTCCGTAGCTGCGCCGAGGGGTCTGGGGCGAGCGGGGCGACCGACCCGTTGGTGGCGAAGGGGATGGAGGCGCCCAGCGGAGTGACCCCCGGTTCGGGCGGCGGGCCGTCGCAGGGCGCCAGCACGCGAACCTCGTGGCCTCGACGGCGCAGGGCCTTGGCCAGGCCGAGCACCTGCCCCTGGACCCCACCGGGCACGCTGAGGCTGTAGGGACAGACGAGGCCGATACGCATCGGGGTGAGGCTAGTTGGAATGCCCTGGAGCGCTCCCAGGCAACGACTCCGGCGAGTAGCCGGCCGCCCGCAGCGCCGCGACATCGCTCGGCCAGTTGGGGCTCTGAAGGTGCCACTGCTGGGGTTGCGCGGCGATCAGCTCCTCGAGCTCGTAGGCGAGGACCTGGGTGAGCCGGGCGACGTCGGCCCGAAGGCGCCCCTCGCGTTCGAGGTCCATCGGGGGGCGGACCACGCCGAGCACCCGGTTGCCCGGCGTTTCGTAGACCGCGGTGGGCAAGAGCAGGGCGCCGGTGCGCAGGGCCAGGGTGACCGGGCCGGCGGGCAGGCGGGTGCGCTCCCCGAAGAACTCCACCTCGGGGCCGCCGCCGCTGATGTCGCGGTCGGACAGCAGACACACGACGTGGCCGGCTTTGATCGCCCGGCTGATCGACCCGACCGCGTCCGGCCCCAGAGGCACGACGTGGATGCCGAGCGCCTCGCGTTTGTTTCGGAACCAGTCGAAGAGTTCCGGAGGTTCGATCGCTTCGACGACGGCGGTCACCTCGACGCCGTGCACGCGGGTGAGCCATGCGGCCGCCCACTCCCAGCGGCCGACGTGGGGCATGGCGAGGATGGGTCCGGTGCCACTTGCGACCGCCTCGTCCAGGTGGTGGAGTCCCTGGCTGTCGAAGTTGGCGGCCAGCTCGCGGGTCGAGACCGTCGGCAGGCGCAACAGGTCCTCCCAGTAGCGCCCATAGGAGCGGATCGCTGCGTTGGTGAGCGCCTCGCGTCGAACGGGGGTGAGCCGGCGACCGGTCGCCCGATCGAGGTTCCGGCCGATCAGCAGGCGCCGCTCGGAGAGCATCGGCGCCACGGCGCTGGCCAGGCCCTGCGAGACGATGTTGGCGCCCGGCCTCGGCAGCACACCGGCGGCGGCGGTGCCCAGCTTGAACAGGTCGAGGACCGAGATGCCCAGTACCACGCCGTGAACCGAAGGACCTGGTTAGCGGCGGCTGGCCAGGCGGCGGTCGCGGGCGTCCCGGCGGATCTGCCAACGCTCGGCCATCGTCGTCTCGCTGCGGCGGGCACGGCGACGCTGGCGGGGCGGGCGGGGACGCTCGACCGAGGCCTGCTTCCACACCTTGACGAAGCGCTGTCCGGCCGTGCCGACGTTGAGGACCAGCATGAGGATCAGGGCGGGGATCATCAGCATGGGGAACAGCAGGGCGACCAGGAGGATGATGAAGCGCTCCGCCCGTTCGACCATGCCGCCGCTGGCGTCAAAGCCGAGCGATTCGGCCTTGGCCCGGATGTAGCTCACCCAGGAGGCGCTGGCGAGCACGGCGACCGGCAGCCACACCCAGTTGGGCTGGTTTTGGCTGTAGTTGATGGCGATCGCGCCGAACAGCAGCGCATCGGTGACGCGGTCGCTGACCGAGTCGAAGAAGGCCCCACGAGGCCCTGCGGTGCCCGACGCCTTGGCCACAGCACCGTCGAGCAGGTCGGGTACGCCGGTGAGCACGACGAACAGCAGCCCGAGGTGCCACCAACCGAAGCTGATGACGACCGCAGCGCCCACCGCCATGACCAGCCCCGCGATGGTGAGGTGGTCGGCCGTGATGCCGGTGCGCTTGATCTGCTGGCCGACCGGTTTGAGCTTGGCCTCGACCTGAGGACGGAAGTTTCCGTCGAACATGCTGTCTCCCCTCGGGGTGCTAACTCTTGCAAGCATAGCGACCCGGGTGTCTTCTGTGAAGCGTAGACGCTCGACGGGTGCCGGACGGACCTCTCGGACCCGGGTGGTTCAGGCGCCGGGCTGCGGGTCCCAGCGCTCCGGGTTCTCCTCGGCGAACCACTCGACGATCTCGCCGTTGACACCGTCGATCAACACGATGCCGCGGTTCTGGGGCGGGTTCTCGTTTGAGTAGATGAGAATGCGCCAGGTCGGGGTGGAGCGCCAACCCCGCCACACCTGCTGTGCCGACGCGTGCCCGACCGGGAACCCGACGACAGAACCGGCGGTGGCGAACGCCTGCTGGTCGTCGACCGCCAAGGTGCGGCCGGCGATCAGCCCGTACAGGCCGAAGACCGCCAGCAGCGCGCCGGCGACGGCGACCCCGGTGTTGACCACCGCCTCACCTTTGTAGGCGATGGAGACGGCGATGGCGGCCACGCCGAGCAGGAGGTAGATCAGCGCCGGGATGCGGCGACGGTTGTTGTTGGGGAACGTCACCGGGCCGACGAAGTTGGTCATGTCGAGGTCGTCGGGTAGTTCGTCGATGTGTTCGGCCTCGTCAGTCATTGGCCTGTCCTTTCATCCAAGCAGGGGGTGCCCCGCCGGGCCACCCGGCGCGCAGGCGGTCCCAGGCCTCGGGCAGCGACACCGGCAGGGTGCGGGTGTCGGCGGTGGCGGTCATGAAGTTGGCGTCGCCGGCCCAACGGGGCACGACGTGGACGTGCAGATGGTCGCTCTGGGAGCCGCCGGCCGCCGGGCCGAGGTTGACGCCGACGTTGACGGCGTCGCAGCCCAGCCCCTCGCGGCAGGCCACTGTGGCGTCGCGCACCATCGCCCACAGCTCGGCGAACTCCTCGTCGTTCAGGTCGTCCAGCCCGGCGACGCCGCGGTTGGGCAGCACCATGACGTGGCCGGCGGTGTAGGGGAACAGGTTCAACAGTGCAAAGCAGCGACGGCCGCGGGCGACGACGAACTTCTCGCGATCACCCTCTGGTGCGCCGAGGATGCGCTCGAACAGCGTGCCCTCGGCGTCGCCCTGCGGGTCGCCCAGCGTCGAGACGTAGTTCGATCGCCAGGTGCTCCACAAGTGATCGAGCGTCACGACGGACCGGGGCGCGAGGCGGCCTCGATCACCGCCTGGGGGACGCCGTCGGGGTCGAGCGAGCCGGCATCGACACCGACGGGCGTGCCCGGCCCGGCTCCGATGCCCTTGGACTCCACCTCGGCTGCCAGCCGCTCGAGGAAGGCGTCGACCGACACGTCCCGCTCGACCGAGCCACCCCGGGGGTTGACACCCACAGTGTCGTGGGCCACATCATCGTCCCCGACGACCAACACGTACGGCAGCTTCTGCCCCTTGGCGTTGCGGATGCGCTTGCCCAACGTGTCGTTGGCCTCGATCACCTCGGGGCGATACCCCGCCGTGCGCAGCCGTGCGGCCAGGTCGTGGGCGTAGTCGTCGTGGGCGTCGGCCACCGGCAGGATGGCCACCTGCACCGGGGCCAGCCAGGTGGGGAACGCCCCGGCATAGTGCTCGACCAGCACGCCGAAAAAGCGCTCGACCGAACCGAACAGCGCCCGGTGGATCATGATCGGCCGGTGCCGCTCGCCGTCGGAGCCCACGTACTCCAGCTCGAAGCGTTGGGGCAGCTGGAAGTCGACCTGGATCGTCGACATCTGCCAAGTGCGGCCGATGGCGTCGCGGGCCTGCACCGAGATCTTGGGGCCGTAGAAGGCACCACCGCCGGGATCCATCACCAGGTCGAGGCCTTGGGCCACGGCGACCTGGCGCAGCGCCTCGGTGGCCTCGTCCCACTCCTCGTCGGTGCCGACCGCCTTCTCTTCGGGCTTGGTGGACAGCTCGAGGTAGAAGTCGTCGAGGCCATAGTCGCGCAGCAACGACAGCACGAAGTCGAGCAACGACGACAGCTCCTCCCCCATGTTCTCCTTGGTGGTGAAGATGTGGGCATCGTCCATCGTCAGGCCGCGCACCCGGGTGAGGCCATGCAGCACGCCGGACTTCTCGTAGCGGTACACCGTGCCGAACTCGAACATGCGCAGCGGCAGCTCCCGATAGCTGCGCATCCTGGCCTGAAAGATCAGGATGTGGAACGGGCAGTTCATCGGCTTGAGGTAGTAGTTGGTCGCCTCGCCGTCGCCGTCCAGGTCGAGTTGCATCGGGGGGAACATGCCGTCGGCGAACCAGTCGAGGTGCCCCGAGATCTGGAACAGCTTTTCCTTGGTGATGTGGGGGGAGTTGACGAACTCGTAGCCCGCCTCGGCGTGGCGCTTGCGGGAGTAGTCCTCCATCAGCATTCGGACGATGCCGCCCTTGGGGTGGAACACCGCCAGCCCGGAGCCGATCTCCTCGGGAAAGCTGAACAGGTCGAGCTCGACCCCCAGCTTGCGGTGGTCGCGCGCTGCGGCCTGCTCGAGCCGCTCGAGGTGGGCGGTCAGGTCGTCCTTGGAGGTCCAGGCCGTGCCGTAGATGCGTTGGAGCATCGGGTTGGCCTCCGAGCCCCGGAAGTAGGCGCCGGCCACCCGCATCAGCTTGAACCAGCCCAGCTTGCCGGTCGACGGCACGTGAGGGCCGCGGCACATGTCGACGAAGCCGTCGCCGTTGCGGTAGAAGCTGATCGTCTCACCGGCGGGGGCCTCCCCGTCCGAGTCGTCACCGCCGGACGCGGCGGACATGAACGCCTGCTTGTAGGGGTGGTCGCCCATCTCGGCCATCGCATCGTCCAGCTCGAGTTCGTACCGCTCGAAAGGCTGGTTGGACTTGATGATCCGGCGCATCCGCTCTTCGATGCGGGCCAGGTCGCCCTCGGAGAAGGTGCCGCCATCGGGCAGTTCGAAGTCGTAGTAGAAGCCGTCCTCGATCGGCGGGCCGCCGGCGAACGTGGCGCCCGGCCACAGGTCGAGCACCGCCTGGGCGAGGACGTGGGCGGTCGAGTGCCGCAGGTGTTCGAGCACCTCCGGGTCGCGCTTGGTCAGGAACCGCACCTCGGCCCCGTCGGGCAGCGGCGCCGACAGGTCGCTGGGATGGCCGTTCACCTCGGCGATCAGAACCGCCTTGGCCAGGCCCGAACCGATGTCGGCGGCCAGGTCGGCCCCCGTGGCACCGTCGGTGAGCTCTCGCTGAGAACCGTCGGGAAGGGTGACCGTGATCGCTGACATAAGGGGACCGAGGCTACTCGTGCGGGTACGGAACCCGGAAGCGGGTTGCCTAGGCCCGCACGAGCGGCCTTGGCTGCAGCACCGTCGCCGACGAGGCCCGGCTGAGCATGTCGTCGTGGTCGGAGGATGTGTCGACCGCGGCGGCGGCCTGTTCCCTGGCGGCAGCCGGGTCCGGCGCCGGCACCGGGGAGCTACCGGCCGGCACCAGCGGGCGCGCCGCCAGGACCGATCCGGACGAGGGGCGCGTGGCGCCGCTCTGGGTGGGGCTCGACGTACCGGTGCGCAGGTGGCGGCCGTGGCGCACCTCGCCGCCGGCGCCGGTGAGCACCGTCGAGGAGGACGCAGGAGCGGTGGCCGGTGCGCTGGGCTGCTCCGGCTTAGCCGCCTTGGTGGCGTAGGAGTCGTCGTAGTTCTGTCCGGTGAGGCGGCGGATCTCGAACATCACCTCGTCGGTCAGCTGACGCAGCGCCATGCGATCGTCGAGGCGGTCGAGGTAGCGCTCGGGCGAGATCGGTTGACCGAAGCGGATGTGCACGTTGCGGAACGGCCGCGGGAACTTGGCGTCGGGGGGTTGCACCTCGACCGTGCCAAGGACGCCCACCGGCACGATGGGCGAGTTGGTCTCGATCGCCAAGCGAGCGATGCCGGTGTGCCCCTTGTGCAGGTCGCCGGTGCGGCTGCGGGTGCCCTCCGGGTAGATGCCAAACAGCTCCCCGCGGTTGAGCACGTCCGCTGCTGCGTCGAGCGCAGCCTGGGCGTGCTCCCCGCCGCGCCGGTCGATCGGGATCATGCCCATCGCCGGGAACAGTACTTTGGTCTTCCAATCGTCCAGGTACTCGGCTTTGCCCACGTAGGTGATGCGACGGGGCAGCGAGCAGGGCACGAAGAACGAATCCAGCACCGACAGGTGGTTGGGGGCGATGATGGCGCCGCCATCGGTGGGGATGTTTTCAAGGCCGTCGGTGCTCACTCGCCACGCAAAGTTGAAGAGCGGCTTGAGAACCGCCTTGATGGGTTTTTGGAGTTGTCCGACCTCGAGTTGCATGTACTCCCCTTACATTTCGGTCACCTGCGGAACGCACTCATGCTGATCGCAGTTTGCGCTCCTTCATGAAGTTTTGGTGACGGCCTATTCTGTCCTATGCCCATGATGATTGGTACCGCTAACGGGCGATTTCTCATTCGGACCTGAGAATATTCATGGCGACAACGTAAGGCCGGCGCCCGGTGGGCGGCTCAGCGCTCGAAGTCGACGCCGAGCAGCATGGCCGCCTCCGACACGCCCTCGCCCCGTTCGACCGCAGCATCGATCGCAGCGATCGCAGCCGGCGTGTCCAGGTCGTCGTCCAGCGCGGCCCGCACGTCGTTCAACGCGCCGGTCCCCTCCCCCGCCGCCAGCCAGCGCTCCCAGCGTCGCTGGGCGTCCGGCATCAGCTCGTCGGAGTACTCCCACTCGGTGCGGTAGTGGTTGGTGAGCACGCCGAGTCGGATCGCCATCGGGTGGAAGGTGGTGGACAGCTCGCTGACGAACACCAGGTTGCCCAGCGACTTCGACATCTTCTCGCCGTCCATGCGGACCATGGCCTGGTGCATCCAGTGGCGCACCAACGGCTCGCCTGTGGCGGCCTCGGACTGGGCGGCCTCGCACTCGTGGTGGGGGAAGATCAGGTCGCTGCCGCCGCCGTGCAGATCGATGGTCGTGCCCAGCTCCCGCAGGCACAGCGCAGAGCACTCGATGTGCCACCCGGGTCGGCCAGGGCCCCACATCGACTCCCAGGCCGGTTCGTCCTCGGCGGATGGCTGCCACAGCACGAAGTCGAGCGGGTCCCGCTTGTTGGGGTCGTCGACGTTGCCGCCCCGTTCGGCAGCCAGTTCCAGCATCTCGTCGCGCGAGTAGCCGGACAGCTCACCGAAGCGTGGGAAGGTGGCCACCTCGAAGTACACCGAGCCACCCGCCTCATAGGCGTGGCCGGTATCGATCACCATGCCGATGAACCCTCGGATGTCGGGGATGGCCGACGTCGCGCGGGGCTCGGAGTACGCCGGCAGCATTCCCAGCGCCTCCATGTCGGCATCGAAGCGGGCCATCTCCGCGGCTGCCAGGTCGAGGTAGTGCACGCCGAGCTCGCGCGCCTTGGGCAGGATCGAGTCGTCGACGTCGGTGATGTTGCGAACGGCGCGGGTCTCGTGCCCCGCGTCGCGCAGGCGGCGCTGCAACACGTCGTAGGTCAGGTACGTCGCAGCGTGCCCCAGATGGGTGGAGTCGTACGGCGTGATTCCGCACGTGTACATCGTGACCACCGGGCCCGGCTCGAAGGGCACGATCTTGCGGCGGAGGGTGTCGTAGAGGCGCACGGAGGTGGCGTTACGCCGTGGCGGGCGCGGCTGTGTCCTTGGCGGCGGGTGCCTTGGAAGCCGCAGGCTTGGCGGCGGCCTGCGCGGTGCGTCCAGGGGACTTGGTGCGCCGGTTCTTGGGATCGATCCCGGTGAAGCGCACGGCGGCCCGCGTGCGGTACTTCACGTTGAGCTGCAACAGCACCGCAGCGAAGGCCTCGATCGGGGCGGCGTTGGACAGCTCGCCGGCATCCAGGCCCCGCAGGTCGGGGATGGCGTTGACGATCTCGAGCGTCGTGTTGGTGGCCTCGTCGTGGTCGGAGCACACCAGCACGTCGGACTCGACCGGGTTGGCCAGGTCGCCGAGCTCCTTGGCGGGCACGTGGTGCATGGCCGCCGACACGAGCGACTGGGGAATGGCGGCCTGGATCGACGCCGCCACCGAGCCGCGGGGCGGCACGAGGGGCTGGAATTCGTGGGCCACCTTGGCCAGGGCGTTGGCCATCGAGATGACGACCTTGCCGGCCAGCAGGTCGGCCAGTGGCATCACGGTGGCGGCCGCCGCGTCCCAGGGGGTGGCCACGACGACGACGTCGGCACGGGCGGCGTCCTGGTTGTCGCCCGCATGCAGGTTGAGGTCCTTGTCCGGCCACTTGTCGGTGAGACCGTCGACCACCTCCATCGCCCGGTACTTGGACCGGGAACCGATCCACACCTCGTATCCAAGCGACGACAGTCGCACCGCCAGCCCGCTTCCGGCCGGTCCAGTTGCTCCAAGTACACCGATCTTCATGAGGGGCGATGGTAGTTGGGGGTCACCATCCGGCCATGAATCGCCTCGGTGCCCGCCGTGTGGGAGCGTCGGGCTTCTGGCGAAAGCGTCGCCGCCGATCCGACGGAGGTGGAACGTGTCCCAGCCGCTGCTGTCGGTGAGCGGCCTGAGCGTCTGGCGGGGCGAACGACGCCTGCTGTCCGACGTCACCTGGGCGGTGCTGCCCGGCGAGCACTGGGTGGTGCTGGGCGCCAACGGATCGGGCAAGACCACGCTGGTGCGGGTGGCCACCTGGTGGGACCGACCGTCGGCCGGGGAGCTGACCCTGCTCGGCCATCGGCTGGGCCGAGCCGACGTGCGCACGGTGCGCACCCAGGTCGGCTTTGTCAGCGTGGCCTTCGCCGACAAGATCCGTCCGGGAGTCACGGCCCACGACGTCGTCGTCTCGGCCCGCCACGGCGCGCTGGAGACCTGGTGGCATCACTACACCGCCGACGATCACGCCAGGGCCGGGGCAGCGCTGGCCGCGATGGGCATGGCCGGCTTCGGCGAGCGCACCTTCGGGTCGTTGAGTTCGGGCGAGCGCCAGCGGGTGCTGTTGGCCCGGGCGCTGATGGCCGACGCACCGCTGATCGTGTTGGACGAGCCGTCCGCCGGGCTCGACCTGGGCGGCCGGGAGGACCTGCTCGGCCGCCTCGACCGCCTGGCCGCCGATCCGGCCGGCCCGGCGCAGGTGCTGATCACCCATCACACCGAGGAGATCCCCCCCAGCTTCACCCACGCGCTGCTGATCCGCAACGGTCGGGTGAGCGTCGCCGGGCCGATCGACGTGGTGCTCACGGCCAGATCCCTCAGCGACACCTTCGGGCTGTCGCTCCACCTAGAGCGCCGCGACGGTCGGTTCACCGCCTGGGCCACCACCTAGCCGTACTTGTACGGTTCGGTTACCATACTCATATGGCTTCCAAGACGACCATCAATTTCGATGACGAAATGGAAGCCGCACTTGACGAGTTGGCGGCCATCGACGGCACCAAGCGGCTGGCGATCAAACGTTCGCTCCTCGCCGAGGTGAAACGACGGCGCCGAAGTCAGGCCATCCTCGACCTGATCGCATCGTGGGAGGCCGAGGATGGGCCCATCGACGCCGAGCACCTCGCGTGGGCCGACGAGGTTCTTGATCGACAGGGTGTTGGGCGGTGATCGTCGACGCAGGCCCATTCATCGTCGACGGTGAGCAAGTCAACTCGCGGCTATGGGCGCTGATCAAGCGGGCAACCGAGCGCGGCGACGACCTTCACACGACGCATCCCGTGCTCGCTCAGGTGTGGCGGGACCCAACCCGACAGGCAAACCTGGCACGAGCGCTGCGCAGTTTCGATATCCACCCGCTCGACGAGTCGAGGAGTGTTGGTCGGCGGCTCGCCGCAACGGGAACCTCCGATGTCGTCGATGCTCACCTGGCCGTTGTCGCTCAGAGCTTGGGAACCTTCATCCTGACCGGGGATCCCGATGACATGGCGCTGCTCGATGCCCGCTTCGAGGTCTACTGAGGTCAGGAAACGCCACGCGCGCTTTCGCCGGTCTGGATCGCCATCCCCAGCCCCTGCCGGTCCGCTGCGAGCGCATCGGCGCGCTGCTCGGCCGGGTACGCACGCCCGACCGCTTCCTCGAGCAAGTCCAGTTGCCTGGCCAACGCAGGATGGCGCTTGACGGGCAGATCGGCGATCATGTCATCCCAGGTGGGGGTCGGAACGAGCACGCGCACCGCTCCCCGGTCATCGGTCACGACGCCGGTCGACAGGTGCTTGGCGGCGGCGTAGCGCAGCACGTCCGCAATGCGATGGAGGCATTGGACCGCCGTGGTCGGGTCGTTCACCGCCGGTGACAGCGCGTTGTGGCGCTGAGCGATCCGCAACAGCTCGTCGCGATCGACGGCCACCAGCACGCCGCCCACGTCTGGATTTCGCACCTGCTGCACGGCCGAGTTGGGGTCGACGCTCGCCGCCGCCTGCTGGGCCGCCTCAACCTCGGTGCTGGTGGTCGGGTAGACGTCGTCGAACACCCGGCGCGCCTGACTGTCGATGCGCTGGATGACGTGGGCAACCCGAAGGTTGTCCGACGTTCGGGCGATGAGGGCCAGAAACCAGGCGATGCTGGCGGCGGTCAACACCGTCGCTCCGATCAGCGCTCGGTACGGCACGATGTTCTCGGGGCCGCGCCCGCTGAGTGCCGTGGCGGTCAGCGCGAACACAAAGGTGGCGATGAACGTGCCCAAGCTGTGCTTCATGACCGGGTCGTCGCGGAACCAGCGGAGAAACCGGGGCGAGAACTGGCTGCTGCCGAATTGAACGACGAGGAGCACCACCGACATGACGAACCCGGTGAAGGTGATCATGCCGCCGCCGAGCGCGGCGAGCGCCGCACCCGCGCTGACCGCGCTCAGGTCGAGGGACGATTCGAGCGGGCTGTCGTGGTCGAAGGCCACGAGCGCGATGCCGGTGCCCAAGGCGACCGCTGCGTACAGACCGAGAATGACCCAGAGGCTGCTCTTGATCTAGTGGCGGACCCGACGAATGCGCCAGCGACTGGATCGCGTCAAGCTCATGTCAGCCGTCCGGGTGGCCGGCGGGTTGAGAGGTGGTGGTGGTGGACGCCTCGGCATCCTCGTCCTGTTGGTGGAACTCGGCCAGCATGGCTTGTTCCTCCTCGGCCTTGGGGAACATGAACCAGACGAGCACCGCCCCGAGCGCCACGGCGATGATGGCGACGCCGTAGGCCCAGTCCTGTCCCTCGACAAAGGACTGCTTGGCCGCTGCGACGATCTGTGAGGAGTACTGCGGGTACTGCCGAGCGATCGCATCGGCCCCGCTAAACGACTTGGTCAGCTGGCTCTGCACGCTGGTGGACACGCTGCTCGCCTTGGACGATCCGGCGATCGCTGCCGTGGCCGCTGAGGCGTAGCCGGCAGTGAGCAGCACGCCCATCAACGACTGCATGATGGCCCCACCGAGGTCCCGCTGCAGGTCGGCGGTGGCCGACGCCATGCCCGCCTTGGTAACCGGAACCGAGCCGGTGAGTGAGTGCGAGGCCGGGGTGCCGGCGAAGCCCACGCCCGCACCCACCAGGGCGTACCCGAGCCCGACCGGCCAGTAGGACACCCCGTCCCGCCACAGCACCAACATGATGATGAAGCCCGCAAGGATGGCGGCGTACCCTGCCAGCAGCGTGAAGCGCGCACCCTTGGTGTCGACGAGTTTGGCCGACCTCGGGGCGATCAGAACCATCGCCACGGCAGCCGGGAGGATGGCGAATCCGGCTTCGACGGTGCTGTATCCCAGCACGTTCTGCAGGAACTGCTGGCCGATGAACATGGCCCCCATCAGCGCGCCAAACACGATGATGCCGGCACAGGCGGCGACCCAGAACGTCCGCCGGCCGGCGACGGCGAGGTCGTAGAGGGGCTGCTTGGAGCGGCGCTCCTGAATCACGAACGCGATCAGCGCGGCGACGGCGAGGACGGCCAGGCCGATCACGAGCGTCCCGGCGTTGGGCACGGCGGCGAAGTTGATAGCCAGGATGAACGAGCCGACGAGGACCGCTGAGAGGATGCCGCCGAGGTGGTCGACCGGATCGTCGGATTCGTTGACGTGGGCGGGCACGACCATGACGACCATGACCACGCTGACGATGATCAGCGGCAATGTCACCAGGAACACCGAGCCCCACCAGAACGTGGTCAACAGCACCCCGGCGACCAACGGGCCGAGGGCCGAGATGGCCCCACCGAGCGCCGACCACAGTGCGATCGACTTGGTGCGCCCGGCGCCCGTCCACAGCGCCGTGATCAGCGACAGCGTGGTGGGGTAGGCCATGCCGGCGGCCAGACCGCCGACCAGGCGAGCGAGAATGAGCACCTCCACGCTGGGCGCCCACGCCGCGACCACGCAGGCCGGAAGGGATGCGACGACGCCGATGAGCAGCATCTGCTTGCGGCCGTAGCGATCGCCCACCGCTCCGAGCCAGAGCACCGACATGGCCAGCCCAAGCGAGTAGGCGATGGCGACCAGGTTGAGCTGCGTCTGCGAGGCGTCGAAGGCCTTGCCGATGTCGGGCAGCGCCACGTTGGCCACCGCCAGGGGCAGGTTGGCCACCGCCGCGGCCAGGATGAGCGCGGTGAGCACCGCGCCGGCCCGCTTCGGGCTGGTGCCCGCTGCGACGGCGGGGGCTGTGGTCGTCATAGAACGCTCGTTTCGTCAGGGGTCGATGGTTCCTCGATGATGACCTCGTCGATGAGTTCAGGGGTCCGCTCGGCGTCCACAAGGCGGGACAGCGCCACCTCGTAGGCCGCCAGGATGGCCAGAACGATCAACACCGAGAGCCAGGACGATGCCCCCCACCAGAGCACTAGCAGGGCCACCACCACACCAGCGATGCGCAGCGGGTCGCGATGCTTCACCACCCAGTTGGTCGTCGCCGGGTCGGTCCCCCGGTCGTGGGCGGCGGTGGCAACGCCGGTGACCAGGGATGCAGTGCGCCGACGGAGCGACACCGCCCAGGGCCACGGTCCGGTGATCGTCATGAGCACGATGAGAATCCCGAAGATCCACAGGAGGATTCGAGTGCCGTCGAAGAGTCCTTGGAGCACAGCGTCGCTGGTCGCTCCGACGGCGCGCCTGTTGACCGGCTCCCGAACCACGCCGAGCAGTTGGGCCTGGGCGATCATCGCCGCCCGGCGCATCAGCACGAGAAGGAGCACGTCGACGACCGCCAGCTCGAGGAACGTGCGGCGGCGGTTGACCGACGCCGCCATGGCAGTGACGGTCGACAGTGCAAAGACCACGACGGACACCCACAACAGGGTGTCGAAGAAGGCGAGCGCCTGCTGGGTCTCCTTCAGCTTGCCGTGGTCGTAGATCGTGACCTGGCCGAAGTCCTCCGGCAGGTTGGTGCCGAAGGCCTGGTTGACCTTGTCGATCGCCACCGTCGGGATCTCGTCGATCGACACGTCTGGGATGTTGATCGTTTTCCCGAACAGTTCCGGTGAGACCGACGTGACCTGCGCCAGCACCTGATTGATCGCCGGCACCAGGCTGATCGTCACCGACTCGTCCCCGGCGGTCACCCCCTTTGCGTCGCCCCGCAGCACCTGAACCGCCCTGGCATGCGCCCTGCGGTTCAGCTCGACCCAGAGGCGCTTGAACTGCTCGGTGGCAACCACCTTGTCCACCTCGCGCGCCACAAAGGTCTGGACGGCGTTGGACAGCGGCACGGCGAGCACCTGGCCCCGTTCTGGCAGCGCCTCCTTGATCAACGCCTCGGGATCGATGAGCTTCATCGTCTCCTCGGTGATTTTGGCGCTGACCGCCGCCTGCACGACCGGGTCGTCGATCAGCGGGCCGGTGTGCTCGACCCAGACGTCGGTATCGAGGAGGCTGCGGTTGGCCCACACGCCGATGCCTGCGGTGAGGAAGGACAGGCACGAGACGGCCACGAGGATAACCGCAAGGGTGCGCCGGGCCAGGCGGCGCGACGGCGGTCGGTCGCGGAGGCCGGCCATCTCGGCGCGCATGGCCTCGCGCTCGGCGACGGCTGCATCGCGCTCGGCGCGCGCCAGCGCCAGTTCTTCCTGGGGATCCTGTGCCATGGCCCCCATGTTGGTCCACCGGGGCGTCAGCAGTCCTCACCCAATCAGGATGAACCGAGACCTGCCGACCACCTGCCTCCTAGGATCGGCGAATGCCCCGGCCCTCCCCCACCCCGGCCGAGATGCCGGGTCGACTCGTGATCTTCGGTGCGGCCCAGGGCATGGGCCGCTGGCTGGCCGAGCAGATTTTTGCGGAGGCGTCCCTGCAGCTGGTGTTGGTCGACGTGTCCCATCACATTTTTGAGCATTCCGACGATCAGCGCCCCAACCCGCCGCTGCGGCTGAAGGTCGCCTACGAGGGCGGCATTCCGGTGTTCACCGGCGCGGATGGCGGCGCAGCGCCGTCGCCGCTCGACCCGCCCGGCTCGGGTCGACTGGCACTGTGCCTGGCCGTGCCCGCCGACGCGGTGGACACGATCGCGTCGGTCGTGCTGCCCCTGCTGGCACCGGGCAGCATCGTCTTTGACGTGACGTCGTCGAAGAACCAGCCGCTGGCGGCGCTGCGGGCGCGTCGCGACGATCTGGCGGTCTTCGGCACCCACCCGCTGTTCGGTCCCCGGGTGCCCGGCCCCGCCGGGCAGAGCGCCGTCGTATGTCCCGACCCCGACGACGTCGCTGCACACCGCTGGCTGAGCGACCTGTTCACCGAGGCCGGTATCACCGTGCAGGAGGTGTCGGCCGCCGAGCACGACCGGGTGATGAGCTGGGTGCAGGCGCTGACCCACCAGGTGCTGATCGTGTTCGCCGGGCTGGTGAGTCGCTCCGAGCCGGGCATGGACGAGCTGTGGCGGTTCCGCACCCCGGTCTTCGAGGCGCTGGCCGGCCTGGCCGGCCGCGTGCTGACGCCCAGCCAGGATGCGACGATCGCCGCCATCCAGTCCGGGGTGGACGGGGCGGGTCGGGCCGACGACCTGGCCGAGGCGGTCGACGCGCTTCGTCAGGCGCTGGCCAGCGGCGACCCGGCCGACACCGCCGGGTTCATCGCCTGGGCGCGCGAGGGGCTGCGCGCCGTCGACCTCACCCGGCTTCAGGCGACCGCCGAGGACGCGGTTGCGGCGGTTCAGGCACTGCGCTCCGATCTGGCCGCCGCACGGGCCGACGGCCGCGTCGTGGGCCTGACGCCGAGGGAAGGCTCCGATCGGCGCCCCCACATCGGAACGGTGGTGTCGGTGGACAGCACCGAGGTGCGGCTGCTCGACGTGGTGCTCGGCCCCGACGACCGGGCGGTCCTGGTGACCGATGCCGCCGGCCAGCGCCGGGCGGCCAAGCTGGGGATCGGCGGCAAACCTCGCCCGGTTGCCCTCGCCCTCTCCGGCCACCGTCTGCTGGCCGACGCCGAGCTGGAGCGGTGGCTTGCCGGTCACCTGGCCACGCTGGAACGCGATGTGCGGGTGCTGGTGCCGCCGTCGCTCAACGGCGACGAACTGGGCCGCATGCTGGCGGCGCTCGTGCCCGGCCTGAGCCGGGCGGTGCCGGTGGCCGACCGCTGGTTTCGGGGCGACCGCGAGCTGATCCTGCGCCTGAGCATCCGCTCCGATGGCGATCCGGCACACGTTCGAGACGCGGTGATCGCCCAGGTCGAGGCGCTGGTCACCCCGCCGGCGCCGATCGGCACCGAGGTGATTGCCTACCTCGGTCCGCCCGGCACGTTCACCGAGCAGGCCGCCCGGGCACTGGGCGCCGACGCGGTCGGCGACGGCGCAGCGCTGGTGGCTGCGGCGTCGGTCGGCGAGGCGCTCGACCGGCTCTCCGACCACCAGGCGGACTGGGCGGTCATCCCGGTGACCAACACGCTGTCCGGCGGTGTCCGGCCCGCCCTCGAGGCGCTGGCCGCGCGCAGTGCCGAGTTGGCGGTGGCCGGCAGCCACCAGGTGGCGGTCAACTTCACCGCCTGGGTGCATCCCGACGACCTGGCGGTGGCCGAACTTCAGGGGGTCGTCAGCCACGAGCAGGCGCTGGCCCAGTGCGGCACGTACCTGGCCACGCTGGGCGTCCCCACCCGATCGGTCGATTCCACCGCCGAGGCCTGCCGGGTCGTCGCAGACCGTGACGCACCGGGATGGGTGGCGCTGGCCGGGCCCACCACCGGGGCTCGGTACGGGCTGGTGCCGTTGGCCGAGCGGGTGGCCGACAGCACCGACAGCGTCACCACGTTTGTGCTGGTTCGGAGGATGGCACCGGGTGTCGGGCGCAGCGATGACCGAGTCGTCGAGGTCAACCTGCGTGATCCGTCGATCCGGCTGCCGAAGCTGTCGCCGCATGAACCCCCGGCACCTCTGGTGGCGACGGGTTAGCGGCCTTGGCCAGGGCTCATCTTTCGCAGGCGATCACATGGGCCATGGCGGCACACACCTCACTCCATCGCTCCGGACGAATACGGCCGGCGAGGCCGAGGAGCTCTCGACGATCGACGAGTTGCACGTTGTCGAGGTTGGCCGCGCTGCCGTCCTCGACGCCCTCGCCTTGCCCGAACAGCACCTCGCAGTGAATCCCTCGAACACGAGTGGTGATGGGAGCCACCAGCACTCTGGACAATCGTGGCGCAACCCATCCTCGTGTGAGGACCAAAACGGGTCGCACCTTGTCGCGTTCGAGATCGGCCCACCAGATCTGCCCGTGGCCGACAACGGTCACGAAGCGCGCCGCTCGCGTTCCGCCCGACGCTCCTCGGCAAGACGCTGAATCCGTGAGGGAACGGCGCCGTCGTAGGGCAACGCGCCCTCCGGATCGCCGGGGGCCTCCCCAACGCCCAGGTCCGAGTCCAACTCATAGGGGAACCGATCGAGGGAGGAGAGTTCCGCTTCGATCACCAACCGTTGAAGGAGCAACTCCAGAGCCCGGTCAAATAGCTCCGAATCCCGCAGGCCCGATCGGGTCCGCGCATCCTCGAGCCGATCGGCGTCGACCGTGGTGGAGATCCGCGTGCGTGCCATGCCACAAAACGTAGCATGGACCAAAAACGTGCGGTCGGCGGCTAGTCGGCCAGTTGGTCGAGGGCGGCGAGCACGCGGGCGGTCTCGATGGCGGCCATCGCCGCGTCGAAGCCCTTGTTGCCCGCCTTGGTGCCGGCCCGTTCGATGGCCTGGTCGATGTTCTCGGTCATCAGCACCTCGAAGATCACCGGCACGCCGGTGTCGGCCGCCGCCCGGGCGATCCCCGCCGCCGCCTGGCCGGCGACGTGCTCGTAATGGTCGGTCGAGCCCTTGATCACCGCGCCGAGCGTGATCACCGCATCGAAGGCGCCGGACTGGGCGCAGCGACGCGCTGCCACCGGAATCTCGAAGGCGCCCGGCACCATCACGACGGTGATGTCGTCCTCGTCGACGCCGTGGCGGACCAGACCGTCGCGGGCGCCCTCCAACAGGCGGGAGGTGATCAGGTCGTTGAAACGACCGGCGACGATGCCGATCCTCAGGCCGGTGCCGTCGAGGTTTCCTTCGATCACGTTCATGGGCTCTCCACTTCGTCGTCCAAACCGGGGAGCAGATGGCCCATCAGCTCCCGCTTGGTCTGTAGGTAGCGCAGGTTTTCGGGGTTGGGCACCGACTCGATCGGCACCCGCTCGGTGATCTCCAGCCCGAAGCCGTCGAGCCCGCCGTACTTGGCCGGGTTGTTGGTCATCAACCGCATGGTGGTGATGCCCAGGTCATTGAGGATCTGCGAGCCGATGCCGTACTCGCGGGAGTCGACCGGCAGGCCCAGCGCCTCGTTGGCCTCGACGGTGTCGAGGCCCTCGTCCTGGAGCGAGTAGGCCCGGATCTTGTGCCCGATGCCGATGCCGCGCCCCTCGTGGCCACGCAGGTAGACGACGACGCCCAGGCCGTCCTCGGCGATCTGGGCCATGGCGGCGTCGAGCTGGACACCGCAATCGCAGCGCAGGCTGCCGAACACGTCGCCGGTGAGGCACTCGGAGTGCACGCGCACCAACACGTTCTGCTCACCGGACACGGCGCCGCGCACCAGCGCAACGTGCTGTTGACCGTCGAGCACCGACTCGTACGCGAAGCAGGTGAAGTCGCCCCACACGGTGGGGATGCGGGCCTCCGCAACCCGGCGGACCAGCTTCTCGTTCTGTCGGCGGTAGCGGATCAGCTGCGCGATCGACACCATCAACAGGTCGTGCTCGGCGCAGAACTTCTCCAGGTCGGGCACCCGGGACATCGTGCCGTCGTCGTTGACGATCTCGCACAGCACGCCTGCCGGATACATCCCGGCCATGCGGGCCAGGTCGACGGCCGCCTCGGTGTGGCCGGCGCGCTTGAGTACCCCGCCCTCGGCGTAGCGCAGCGGGAAGATGTGGCCGGGCCGGGACAGGTCGGCCGGACGGCTGGCGGGATCGATCAGCGTGGCGATCGTTTTGGAACGGTCGGCGGCCGAGATGCCGGTGGTGACACCCTCGATCGCATCGACGGTGTAGGTGAAGGCGGTGCGCTGGCTCTCGGTGTTGTTGTCGCGCACCATCAAGGGAATGTCGAGCTCGTCGAGGCGGTCACCGGTGACCGACACGCAGATCACCCCCGAGGTGTGGCGGACGAAGAAGGCGAGCGCCTCGGGCGTGGCCGCCTCGGCGGCGATGATCAGGTCGCCCTCGTTCTCTCGGTCCTCATCGTCGACGACAACGACGACCTCACCGCGGGCGATCGCAGCGATCGCCTCGGGCACCGTGCAGAATGTCGTCGCCTCGCCCCTTTCGGCTGTGGCTTCACTCATCGTCGCTCCTGTCGGTTGCATGCTGCTGGTCGGGGGTTCCGCCCAACATCGATTCCACGTACTTGGCCACCACGTCAACCTCCAGGTTCACCCGCTCCCCCACCCCGCGCCGACCCAGGTTGGTGACCTCGGCGGTGTGCGGGATGACCGCCACGGTGAACGAGGTGTCATCGAGCGACGCCACGGTGAGGCTGACGCCGTCGACGGTCACCGAGCCCTTCTCGACCAGGTACCGCTGGAGCCCGTCGGGGATGGCCACCCGAAGGTCGGGCACCGGCTCGAGCACCTCGGCGACCGCGTCGACGTGGCCCTGCACCAGGTGACCGCCGAGGCGGTCGGACAGACGCAGAGGCCGCTCGAGGTTGACCGGGTCGCCCACAGCCAGGTCGCCCAGGTTGGTGCGCCGTTCGGTCTCGTCCGACACGTCGGCCTCCCACCAGCCGTCGCCCTGGGCGACGACGGTCAGACAACACCCGTTGACGGCGATCGAGTCGCCCAGCCGGGCATCCTCGATCACCGTGTCGGCGGCGATCCGCACCCGTTGGCCGCGCTGGGAGTGCAGCCGGCCAAGCTCCTCGACGATTCCGGTGAACATCGCTTCAGTGCTCCAGGTGATCGGTGACATGGTCGGCCTCAGCCGGCTTCTCGGGCGGCCGGGCGGCCAGTTCGATGCGCACGTCGTCGCCCAGGCGGTCGACCGAGATCAGCTCACCCCGCCAAACGTCGCCCATGCTCCACGCCCCCGGCCCGGAGAACAGGCTGCGGGCGTCATCGCCGCCGAAGAGCGCCGGAGCGAAGTACAGGACGTATCGGTCGACCAGTCCGGCCCGGTGAAATGCCCCGGCCACCGCAGCCCCGCCCTCGATCAGCACCTGGACCATGCCCCGCTCGGCCAGATCGACGAGCACGTCCTCCGGGTCCCCGGACAGCTCGAGGCAGGGGTGGATCAGGGCGCCCTCGGGCGCCGAGCCCAAGACGACCCGAACCGGGTTGTAGTCCTCGGGATGGGCGCCGGTGGGCGGCTGCCAGTCGCGAACGGTCAGGTTGGGGTCGTCGTTACGGACCGTCTGGGCGCCGACGATGATGGCGTCACTTTCGGCTCGCAGGCGGTGACCGTCGCTGCGGGAGGCGGGGCCCGTGATCCACTTGGAGCTGCCGTCGGGAGCGGCGGTGTAGCCGTCGAGGGACGCCGCCAGCTTGAGCACGACGAAGGGCCGGCCGGTGCGGCGCTGGTGCAGGTAGGGGGCCAGCTGGGCCTCCACCTTGTCGGCGACCACGCCGACGTCGACCGTGATGCCCGCAGCCCGGAGTGCCTCCACGCCGGTGCCGTCGGTGCGGGGGTCGGGGTCGAGCACGCCGACGACGACCCGGGCCAGGCCCGCTGCGATGATGGCCTCGGTGCACGGCGGCGTGCGGCCGTGATGGGCGCACGGCTCGAGGGTGACGTACATCGTGGCACCGGCGGCGCGGTCGCCGGCCCGCTCGATCGCCACCTTCTCGGCGTGGGCCTGGCCGGGTGCACGGGTGGCGCCGGTGATCAGCTCGCCGTCGGCGGTCACCAGGATCGCACCCACCCACGGGTTGGGTGTGGCCACCCAGCGCGCGTCGGCGCCGGCGGCGATCGCCCGCTGCATCAGCTCCCGATCCCGGGTGGTGGTGATGATGTCGATCTCGGCCCTACTGATCGGGGGTCGGGTGCGGATCCCGCTTCCCGCCGAGGAGCGCGAGCGCGTGGGGGACGACGTCGAGGACCGACTCGAGGGTCTCGACCGCGCCGCCGGGCGAGCCGGGCAGGTTGAGGATCAACGATCGACCCCGAACGCCGGCCACACCGCGCGACAGGCGGTTGAGTGGCGACGCGGTGGCCATGGCGGTCGTCAGCCCGGGGGCCGGCTTGTCGAGGATGCGGCGGGTGCCTTCCGGGGTGTCATCCCGAGGACCGAATCCGGTGCCGCCGGTCGTGGCGATGAGACCGACGAAGTTGAGGGCCATGTAGGAAAGCGTGTTGGAGACGTTGTCGACGCCGTCGGAGATGGTGCGATGCTCGATCACCTCGAAGCCGGCGGCCTCCAGGTGCGACACCAAGCCCGCGCCCGAGGAATCCTTGCGGACGCCGGCCATCACCCCGTCGGATACGGTGAGCACCTTCGCCTGCTGCTTGTCCTCGGTTGCGTCGGTCGTCCCGGCGTCGCCAGTCATCTGTCTCCTTGCCATCTGCGTGGCCGTGGTGGCCGGGGATGAATGTTAGTGCTGGGGTGCCCGGTGCAGGGTAGCCAGGGCCATGCCGTCGGTGCCTTCACGCTGGGGCAACAGAATCGACACCGGGCCGTCGCTCTCCCAGGGGCCTTCCAGCGGCGCGTCGGCGCCAAACTCGGGGTGGTCGTCGAGGAACGCTTCGACCACGTCGACGCTCTCGGCCCGGGTGAGGGTGCAGACGCTGTAGGTGAGGGTGCCGCCCGGCTTGACCAGCGGCGCCGCCGCCTCGAGCAGGCGGCGCTGCAGCTTGGCCAGGTTGGCCGGATCCTCGGGAGCCACCCGCCAGCGCAGGTCGGGACGGCGGTGCATGACCCCCAGCCCGGAACAGGGCGCATCGACGAGCACCCGGTCGGCGCTGCGGTTGCGCAGGGGCGGTGACGTGGCGTCGGCGCGCACCGCATGCACGTCCGAGCCCAGCCTGGCGGCGTTCTCGACGACCAGATCGACCCGGTGGGCGACCAGATCGGCGGCGATGACCGTTGCGCCGGAGGCCGCCATGCCGGTCGCCTTGCCGCCGGGGGCGGCGCACACGTCGACGACGAGCTCACCCGGGAGGGCGCCGACCGCATCGGTCACCCAGGTCGACGCCCGGTCCTGGGTGTAGCCGTCGGCTCGCACGGTGGGCGCCACCGGCCGGTTCATCGCCTCCAAAGCCTCCTCGGCCACATCGCGACCGAGGTCGGTTTCAAGTCGTTCGACGATCCAGTCCGGATAGGACAGCTCTTCGCCCAGGCTGCGCCACCGGGGCGGGTCGGACCGCACCACGTTGCGCAGCACGGCGTTGACCAGGCCCCGCCACCGCTTGGGCACGGCGCCAACCGTCGTGTTGAGCGCGGCATGGTCGGGAAATCCCACCTCCAGCTGGTAGACGCCCAGACGCAGAGCCCGCACCGCCACGTCGGCGGGTCGGCGGTCGAGGAACGGGTCGATGATCGCATCCAGGCGGCGGCGCTGGCGCACCGTGCCGTAGGTCAGCTCGGTGACCAGGCGCCGGTCGGCGTCGCCCAGGTCGCAGCGGTCGAGGGCCCGAGGCACGACCAGGTTGGCCCACGCGCCGTCGTCCTCGATGCGGGCGAGCAGGTCGAGCGCCAGGCGCCGGGGCGCCACGCCCGGTACCTCCGCACCCTTCGCCGGGCGGTGGGCAGTTCGGTTGGCAGCGCGTCGTTCAGCCACCGAGGCGCTCCCCCGGCTCGGGGCGCAGGCCGCGCAGGAACTCGGTGGCGTCCTGGCGGGCCCGACCGGCCAGCTGCACTTCGACCAGGCGCAGGCCCCCGCAGGCGGTGCCGACGATGTCGGCGTCGAGCACGCCGGGCGGTGGAATCTCGGCCGCGGAGGGTGCGACGATCTCGGCCCGCCACACCTTCAGCCGCTCGCCACGCAGTGTGGTCCATGCCCCGCCGACCCGCACCCGACGGTCCAGCTCGATCGCGGGGGCCTCGTCGAAGCGCAGTTCGAGATCGTCGCCCGTGATCTTTGTGGCGTAGGTGGTGGTCCCCGATTGCGGGCGGGGATCGGTCAACCCGGAACCGAGGGTGTCGATCAGCAGCTCGGCGCCTCGAGCGCTCAGCTCGGTCCGTAGCTCGGCGGCAGTGCTGGTCGGAGCGATCGGCACGGCGACCTCGGCATAGACCGGCCCGGTGTCGAGGCCCCCCTCGACACCCATCACCGCCACGCCCGTGGCATCGTCACCGGCGAGCAGTGCCCGCTCGACCGGGGCGGCTCCCCGCCAGCGGGGCAGCAGGGAGAAGTGCAGGTTGACCATCGGCAGCGCTTCGAGCAGCGGCCGGCGCAGGATCTGTCCGTAGGCGACGACAACGCCCAGGTCGGCGCCGTCCTCGGCCGCTGTGGCCGCATCGGTCAGGTCGTCGGTCACCTTCAGGCCCAGCCGAAGCGCTGCCGCCTTGACCGGGGTCGGCGTCGGCGAGCCCCGGCGGCTGCGCCGCCGGTCGGGCGCGCTGACGACCAGATCGACCCGATGGCCGGCGGCGATGAGCGCCTCGAGGGGCGCCACCGCCTCGGCGGGCGAGCCGAAGTAGACGATGCTGGTCGGCCGGGTCGGGGGCGGAGGAAGGGGCTGGGCGTCGCTCACCGACTCCCGCCGAAGAGGGCGTCGCTGCCCAGCCGCTTCCTGGATCGGTCGGGCAGCTCGTCGGGGCCGCGCTCCCCCATCATCATCTCGCGCACCTGCTTCTTGGCCATCTTGCGCTGATCGGCCTCGAGATGGTCGAGCAGCAGCACGCCGTCGAGGTGATCGAGCTCGTGTTGGATCAGGCGGGCGGCGAGCTCGTCGGCCTCCCAGTCGACCTCGTTGCCGTCGAGGTCGATCCCCCGCACGTGGACCTGCCTGGGGCGGGCGATCTCGAAGTAGAGGCCGGGTACCGAGAGACAGCCCTCGTCGAAGAGCCACTCGCCGTCCGACTCGACGATCTCGGGGTTGATCAGGGCCTTTGGACCGCCGTCGTCACCGAGGTCATAGACAAAAAAGCGCTGCTTGATGCCCACCTGTGGGGCGGCCAGACCGAGGCCGGGCGCGGCGTACATCGTCTCGGCCATGTCCGCCGCCAGGCGAACCAGGCGTTCGTCGATGTCATCGACCACCTCGGCGCGCTGGCGCAGTACCGGGTCGCCGACGATGCGGATGCGTGACGCAGTCATGGTCCCAGCGTACCGCCGGGGGCCGGCTCCTCGAAGATCACCGGCCTACACTCCGCCGGTGGATCAGCAGTATTTCAGCGCCCAACCGAGCTCCAAGCGGCGCACCCGGCAGATCGAGGTGACGCTCGACGGTGAGACGCTGACCTTCCAGACCGATTCCGGGGTGTTTTCGCCCGGTCGCCTGGACCTGGGGTCGGCCACGCTGTTGCGGCTGGCACCGCCACCCCCGCCCGACGCCGCCGTGCTGGTCGACCTCGGGGCCGGCTGGGGGCCGCTGAGCGTGGCACTGGCGCGTCGCACCCCGACCGGCACCGTGTGGGCGGTCGAGCCCAACGATCGGGCGCGCGAGCTGTGTGCGATCAACGCCCAACGGTTGGCACCCGGGCGGATCCGCACCGTCGGCCCCGACGGGGGTCCCGATGCCCCGATCGACCTGTTGTGGTCCAACCCACCGGTGCGCATCGGCAAGGCCGAGCTCTATCCGCTGCTCGAGTCGTGGCTGGACCGCCTGGCGCCCGACGGCCGGGCGGTGTTCGTCATGAGCAAGAACCTGGGTGGTGACTCGTTGCACCGCCATCTGGAGGACCGGGGGCATCCGGTGGAGCGCCTGGGTTCCAAGGCCGGCTACCGGGTGCTGTCGATCGAACCACGCCGGTAGTCGGACCCGTTACAGGCGCAGCGGGTCGACCCGGAGGCGCAGGCGCCCGGGTGGGCGTTCGACCTGGTCGAGCAACGCGCTCAGCTGTTGCCAGCCGGGGGCGCGCAGCAGCCACCGTCCGTCCTCGGGGTTGAGCAGCTGGGCATCGGGCACGTCGTCAAGCAACGGGGTGAGCCGTTCGACGTAGGCGGGAGCGGCCTGGCCGGCGATCTCGGCGACCGCGCCGGACGGGGGGGGGGCGGGTAGCTGGCGACGCGATCGTTCGGCGGCGACGGCCCGGTCGGGGTCGGCGAGCACGGCGGCGTGCAGTACCGGATGCTCGGGCTCGCGGGTGGGGACGATCACCCGGCCCCCGCCGGCGCGGGGCCCGACCAGTCGGGCCGCCCGGGCCAGCAAGGCCAGCGCCTGCTCGGCCGCCCGGTAGCGGGGCGCCAACAGCTCCTGATCGAAGTCCAAGAACACCACCAGGTCGGCGCTGCCGGCGCGGTGCAGCACGGCCTCGGTGCCAACCACCGGGCCCCCCTCGGGCAGCCCGTCGCGTCCGCCGGAGGCGCCGGTCGCCTCGGCCACGTCGACGCCGAGCAGGGCTGAGGCCTCCTCGACCACACGGCTGACCCCCAGGCGCAGGTTGGCGAAGGCGGTGCCCCGACAGGCGAGACACACCTCCGGGCGTTCGTGGGCGCAGCGGGGGCAGGTGAAGATGCCCGTTTCGAGCCGGCTGACCGCAGCGTCGCAGCGTTCGCAGGTGGCGGTCGCCGAGCAGTTGCGACAGATCGACAACCGTGAGCGACCGGTGCGGTTGAGGACGAACACCGGGCGATGGGCGGCCCGCGCCGCGGCGACGATCCGCGGGTGGAACAACCCGACCCGGGGATCCTCGGCCCGGAGGTCGATCAGGTCGATCGGCGGCCATCCCGACCGTTCGGCGCTCCGCGACAACGACAGCACCGGTCCGAGTGCCACCGCTTCCTGGCTGGGCACCGGCGAGATCAACAGCAGGGGCACCCCCAGACGGGCGCAGCGCTCGACGAGCACCTCGCGGGCGTGCCAGCTGGGCGAGCCCTCCTCCTGGAGCGACTCGTCGTGCTCGTCGACGATGACGACCACCCCCAGGTCACCCTGGGGCGAAAACGCCGCCGCCCGGGTGCCGACCACCGTCGATCCCCCGGCTTTCGCTGCGGCCCAGGCCCGGTCGTAGGGCACCGCCGTGACGCCGGCCCGACGCAACGCCCGGGTCAGCTGGGCTGCCTGGGCGTGCTCGGGCACGACGACCAGGCCCGGCCCCTGCTCCCACCGCTGCGCCAGCCCAGCGAGGACGGCGCCCAGGGGGTCGGCGGCGGGCGCCAGCCGCAGCGTGGCCACCGGATGCTCGAGTGCTGCGGCCACCACCTCGGCGATCTCGGCCTCGGAGGCGGTGGGTGGCGGACCGGGGGTCGGCGGGTTGGGCAGCGCCGGCACCGCCCGGTGCGGGCTGGCGGTGGTGAGAAACGTTGCCAGGCGTCCGGCCCAGCGCCGTGCCGCCCAGCGGCACAGGTCGATCACCTCGGCCGGCGGCCCGTGACCGGTGATCTTGCGGATCGGTTGGAGGGTCACGCCGTCGGGCGGGGTGACGTCGCACTCGAGCACCCAGCCGCCCACCGGGCGCCCCGCCAGCGCAACGCGCACCATCGAGCCCACCTCGAGTGGGCCGTCGGTCGCGTCGGGGACCGAATAGTCGAACGCCCGCCCGATGCGAGCCGGCTCGGGCAGTACCCGAACGAGTCGCCCCTCGGGCGGGGGGCCGGTCTCAGCCGGCAGAGGGGTGGCGGGCGTGTCCGGGAGCCGAACCTCTGGCTCCCCGGGCAACCCAGCCTCCGGCTCCCCGAAGGGCAGCCGGGGCTCGTCCGGGTTGGCTGTGGACCTCGAGCTCAGAGCCCCAGGGCCGAACGGAGGTCGTCCGCCCGGTTGGTCAGCTCCCAGGTGAAGCCGGGACCGGTCCGGCCGAAGTGGCCGTAGGCGGCCGTCGGGCGGTAGATCGGGCGTCGCAGGTCGAGGTCGCGCACGATCGCAGCGGGGCGCAGGTCGAACACGTCGCGCACGGCGGCCTCGATCTTCGAGTTCTCGACCGTCTCGGTGCCGAAGGTCTCGACGAAGATCGAGATCGGGTGCGCCATGCCGATGGCGTAGGCCACCTGCACCTCGCAGCGGGTGGCGGCGCCGGAGGCGACCACGTTCTTGGCCACCCAGCGGGTGGCGTAGGCAGCCGAACGGTCGACCTTGGAGGGGTCCTTGCCCGAGAAGGCGCCGCCGCCGTGGCGGGCCGAGCCGCCGTAGGTGTCGACGATGATCTTGCGGCCGGTCAGCCCGGCGTCGCCCACCGGGCCGCCGATGACGAAGCGACCGGTCGGGTTGACATAGACGTCGAAGTCGTCGTTGGCGAAGCGCTCCGGGATCGTCGGCCGGATCACCGACTCGATCAGGTCCGGGCGGATGTCGGCGTCGCGGTCGACGCCCTCGTTGTGCTGGGTGGAGATCAGCACGGCCTTGAGCCCGACCGGCTTGCCATCCTCGTACTCGAAGGTCACCTGGGTCTTGGCGTCCGGACGCAGGTAGGGAATCGTGCCGGCCTTGCGGACCTCGGCCATCCGCTCGGCCAGGCGGTGGGCCGTGTGGATCGGCAGCGGCATCAGCTCCGGGGTCTCGTCGCAGGCGTAGCCGAACATCATGCCCTGGTCGCCGGCGCCCTGCTGGTCGAGCTGGTCCTCTTCGCCGGAGGTGCCCGAACGCACCTCTTCGGAGTCGTCGATGCCCTGAGCGATGTCGACCGACTGCTCATCGATGGCGACGAGCACGCCGCAGGTGGAGCCGTCGTAGCCGACGTCCTCGCGGTCGTAGCCGATGTCGCGGATCGTCTGGCGCACGATCGACTGGATGTCGACGTAGGCCTTGGTGGAGATTTCGCCGGCGACGATCGCCAGGCCGGTGGTCACCATCGTCTCGCAGGCCACCCGGGAGTCGGGATCCTGCTCGAGCAGGGCGTCGAGCACCGAGTCCGAGATCTGGTCGGCCATCTTGTCGGGATGACCTTCGGTCACCGACTCCGACGTAAATGTCCACTTGGCCACGTTGAGCTCCTCAAGGGTTGAAAATCGCGAATTGGTTGAAGCGGGATGAATGGTAGGTGACGGTCGCCACCGAGATGGAAGCGGCCGGGTCTCGTCAGAGGACGCGAGGGCTTAGGACGACGCAGCGCGTGCGGCGGCCAGCGCTCCGGCGCATTCGAGCACCCGCGCTGCCACCGCCGACTTGTCGGTCAGCGGCACGCTGATCCGCTCGCCGGAGTGGCCGAGGATGAGCACCTCGTTGGTGTCGTGGCCGAACCCCACCCCGGGGGCACCGACGTCGTTGACGACGAGCAGGTCGGCGCCCTTGCGCTCGAGTTTGGCGGCTGCGTTGGCCTCGACATCGTCGGTCTCCGCCGCAAAGCCGACCAGCACCTGCGACGCAGGCTTGCGGCGGCCCAGCTCGGCGAGAATGTCCTGGGTGGGGACCAGCTCGATGCTCGGCGCCCCATCGGCCTTTTTCAGCTTGCAGTCGGCGACGGCGGCGGGGGTGAAGTCGGCGACAGCGGCGGCCATGATCACGAGGTCCATGCTCGGGGCAGCCTCGAGCACCGCGTCGGCCATCTCGGCGGCCGACGTCACCTGTCGCCGTTCGATTGCCGGTGATGTCGGGAGCTCGGAGGTGGTCACCAGCGTGACCGCCGCGCCGAGCTGGGCGGCCTCCTCGGCCAGTGCATGGCCCTGCTTGCCGGTCGAGCGGTTGCCGAGGAAGCGCACCGGGTCGATCGCCTCACGGGTTCCCCCGGCCGATACGAGCACCCGTCGGCCGCGCCATCCCATGCCCACATCGCCGCTTGCGGCGGGAAGCGGGCGGGCCCCGGCGGGAAGGGCGGCGGGTTCGGAGCCGGCGGTGAGCAACTCGATCGCCCGGTCGACGATGCGCTCCGGGCCGGCCAGCCGCCCTTCGCCGACGTCACCACCGGCCAGACGCCCCGACTCGGGATCGACGATGACGACGCCACGGCGGCGCAGCAGCGCCAGGTTGTCGACGACCGACGGATGGCGCCACATCTCGGTGTGCATCGCCGGCGCCACCATCACCGGCGCCTCGGTGGCGAGCAGCGTGGCGACCAGCAGGTCGTCGGAGCGTCCCGTCGTCAGGTCGGACAGCACCCGTGCCGTGGCCGGGGCGACCAGCACCAGGTCGGTGCGCTGACCCAAACGGGTATGGGGAATGGGATGGGGCCCGTCGAACAGCGAGCTCTGGGCGGGCTCGGAGGCGAGCGCCGAGAACGTGGCCGCCCCGACGAAGCGCTGGGCGCCCTCGGTGAGCACCGGGGCGACGTAGGCCCCGGCATCGATCAGGCGGCGGCAGAGTTCGATCGCCTTGTAGGCGGCGATGCCACCGGTGACGCCAAGGACGATGTGGCGACCGGCGAGCGGGCCGTCCCCCTCGGTCGCCCCGGTGGCATTCATCGGCGTTCAATCACCTTGGTGGTTCAGCCCGCGGTCGGGTCGTCGGAGTCGTCGGAGGCGTCACCCGGGTGCACCACGTGGCCCTCATCGTCCAGCTGGACGCCGGCGGGGTTGTCGCGCCCGGGGGCGTTCACCGGCAGGATCTTGTCCGCAGCGATCTCCTCGAAGGCGATCGAGAGCGGCTTGGAGGCATTCGACGCCACCTGCGGCGGGATCGCTCCGCCGGAGGTACGGCCCAGCTGATGCACGTAGTCGTTGATCTGACGCGCACGACGGGCGGCGAGCGTCACCAGCGAGAACTTGGATCCCGCCCGGTCGAGAAGACCTTCCACCTGGGGCTCGATCATCGTGTCGTGGCGGGTGTTCATCGGTGCTGGGGGCTCCTCGTGTGCGGATGGCGGCGCCTGGCGAACGCGCAGCAAATCATCATAGCGCAGCGGACCGGGTCACAGGCCCCCGCCGACGACCGGTGGATTGGGCTACGCCGGGGCCGGGCCGCCCGGTTGCCGGCGGGCTCGACGGGCCGATTCGATCAGCGCCTGCAACTCGTCGACCGTCGCCTCGACGTCATCGTTGATCACGACGATGGCATCCATCGCCAGGGCCGCCGCCACCTCTTCATCGGCCTTGATCAGCCGCTGCGCGATGCGCTCGGGGTCGTCGCCACGGCCGCGGAGGCGGGCCTCCTGCTCCACGCGACTGGGTGTATCGATGAACACGCACAGCGCGTCGTCCCAGCGTTCGCGCAGCGCCCTGGCTCCGGCGACGTCGATCTCGAAGACAACGTCGCATCCCGGTGGCGGATCGGGTACCGGGGAACCCTGGCGGTAGTCGAGAAACTCGACCCATTCGAGAAACCCCCCGGAATCGGCGTGGGCGCCGAACTCCTCGGTCGTCGCCCACCGGTACGCATCCTCCGCCTCGCCCGGCCGGGGAGCGCGGGTGGTCCAGGAGCGGCTGAGCCACAGGCGGGGATCCCGCTCGAGGAGCCGGTGCACCACCGTGCCTTTGCCGACGCCGCCAGGACCGGAGATCACGATGATCAGGCCCGCCTGGTCGGGCTGGGTCGCGTCGGTGCCGGCCGAGTCGGGTAGGGCCGTGGCGTCGGGCGCAGCCGGGTCGGCGAACACCGCCTCCAAGCGCCGGCGCAGCCGGTCGTCGAGTTCGCCGAGGGTGATCGACTGCGGAAGGCCGAGAGCGTCGAGGGCCCGCCGGGTGAGCACCTTCTTGGCGCCGGGTCGGGCCTCGAGCGCCACCAGCAGCTTCAGCTCGGCCGCCGCCGGGTCTCGATCCGCCTCGAGCCAGAGCCGGTCCAGGGTGATCGTGCCGTCGGCCAGCCGGTCGAGCAGCCCCTGCCAGCGTCGCCGTGTGGAGGCAACCCAGTCGTGGGCCCGAGCGCGGTCGGCGCTCAACGGAGGGCGAGGGTCGCTCGGACCTCGTCGGCGATCGATGCCGACGCCGCAACCGGGTCGTCCGCCTGGGTGACCGCCCGCCCGACGACCAACAGGTCGGCCCCGGCGGAGATGGCCTCGCCGGGGGTGGCCGGGCGCGCCTGGTCGTGGGTGTCGCCGCCGGCGCTTCGAATGCCGGGCACCACCCGGGTCATCTTGGGGGCGAGGGTGAAGGCGTCGTGCAGATCCTCGGCGGCGAGCACCAGGCCGCCGCAGCCGGCCTCCATCGCCATGCGCATGCGCTCGGCCGCGACATGGGGGGCTGCGGTGTCGTCGCTGGTGAGCACGGTGACCGCCAACGCCTGGGGGATCATCTGGCCCGCGTTGGCCGCACCCTCGGCCAGACCCTCGACGCCGGCGCGCAACATGTCGGTTCCACCGCTGGCGTGCAGGGTGAGGTAGGTGGCGCCCATCGAGCCGAGCACCCGGCTGGCGCGGCCGACCGTCGTCGGGATGTCGTGCAGCTTGAGGTCGCAGAAGACGTCGAAGCCCAGGTCGGTCAGCGAGGCGATCGCGTTGGGGCCGGCGGCCGAGAACAGCTCAAGGCCCACTTTGACCACCCCGAAGTATCCCATCAGCGCAATGGCGGTGCGTTCGGCCTGCACCATGTCGTCGGTGTCCAACACCAGGCACAGGTGGTTGCGCACCGACGGCTCGGCCCAATCGGGCTCGTCGGGAACGTCCTCCGACTCGGGATCGACCGAGTGGACGCCGGTTCCGTCGCTCACGTTCACGATGTGGTCCTCTTCCGGTTTGGGGAGAAAGCGGCCTGGACGGCCATGGGCGCGCAGCGACGATACACCGCCTGAGGTGTTGCGCTCATGGGTGGGCCGCACCGATCAGCTCGGCGATCGTCGCCACCCCATGGCTGTCGCACCAGCTCGCCAGCTCGTCGAGCACCCGGATCGTCGCCCGGGGGTCGGCGAAGTTGGCGGTGCCCACCTGCACCGCCGAGGCGCCGGCCATCAACAGCTGCAACGCCGAGTTGGCATCGTGCACCCCGCCGACGCCGACGATGGGCAGCTCGGGCATGGCCCGGGCCACCTCCCACACCGCCCGCACCGCGATCGGGCCCAGGCCCGGCCCCGACACCCCTCCCCCGCCACCGCCCAGCGCCGGGCGGCGACTGTCGGTGTCGATCACTAGGCCGAGCAGGGTGTTGGTCAGGGTCACCGCGTCGGCCCCGGCCCCGGCGCACGCCTCGGCCACCGCCACCAGCGCGTCGGTGTTGGGCGACAGCTTGGCCCAGCGGGGATATGCCAGCCCGGCGGTGGCGGTGATCACGTCGGCGGCGGCGCCGACGTCGTGGGCAAACATCTTCTTGCCGGCCAGGTTTGGGCACGACAGGTTGATCTCGACCGCAACGATCGGGTCGCTCGCCGTCCCGGCGGGCGCATGCTCGGCGAGCGCGTCGGCGGCGGCGGCGTAGTCCTCGACGCTGCGACCCCAGATCGACACGACCACCCGGGCTTGGGCCCGGCGGAGCGCAGGAAGCTCGTCGTGCGCCCAGGCGGCGATCCCGGGGCCTTCCAGCCCGACCGAGTTGATCATGCCGGTGCTCAACGGGTGCACCCTGGGCGCCGGGTTGCCCGGCCACGGGCCGGCCGACAGTGACTTGACCACGACCGCACCGAGCTGGGCCAGGTCGACGAAGGCGCCGAGTTCGGCCCCGTGACCGGCGGTGCCCGGGGCGCACATCCCCGGGTTGGGCAGGCCAACCGCCCCGACCGCTGTGGTGAGATCAACCACGTTGGTCCGACGCTGCGCCCCGCTCGTCGGCACGGTGATCGGCCGCCGAACTGCGGTCGACGCCGGCCTGGTACTCCTGCAGGGTGCGCACCGCCATCGGGTGGGCCCGGCGGTCCGACATGCCCCGCACGGCGGCGGAGGCGGCCGAGATCGTGGTCATCAGCGGCACGTTGTGCCGACCCGCCGCCTCGCGGATCTCGTGACCGTCCGCCCGGGGGCCGCGACCCCTCGGCGTGTTGATCACCAGGCCGATCTCCCCGTCGGCGATCAGCTCGGGGGCGGTGGCACCCTCGGTGCCCGAATCGGCGTCGGCCACCTTGGTGATCGTGCCGGTGACGGCGATGCCGGCGTCCGCCAGGGCGGTGGCGGTGCCGCCGGTGGCCATCAGCTCGAAGCCGAGGCCGATCAGCCCGCGGGCCACCTCCAAACCGGCCACCTTGTCGCGGTCGGCCAGCGAGAGGAACACGCAGCCGCCCTCGGGCAGGCGATCGCCGGCGGCCAGCTGGGCCTTGGCGAAGGCCAGGCCCGGCGTCAGGTCGATGCCCATCACCTCGCCGGTCGAACGCATCTCGGGCCCGGGCAGCGGGTCGGCCTCCGGGAAGCGGTTGAAGGGCAGCACCGCCTCCTTGACCGCGGTGTGGTCCCCGCTGGACACCTCGCCGAGCAGGCCCTCGGTGCGCAGTTCGCCAAGCGTTGCGCCGGCCATCACCCGGGCGGCGATCTTCACCAGCGGGCGCCCGGTCGCCTTGGCGACGAACGGCACGGTGCGGCTGGCGCGTGGGTTGGCCTCGATGACGAACACCTGGGCGGCGTCGGGGTGGATGCCGGCCCGCTTGACGGCGAACTGGACGTTGATCAGCCCCTTGACGTCGAGCGCCTCGGCGATGCGGCGGGTGGCGTCGCCCAGCACGTCGATGACGCCGGCACCCAGCGTGACCGGCGGGATGACACAGGCCGAGTCGCCCGAGTGCACCCCGGCCTCCTCGACGTGTTCCATGATGCCGCCGATCAGCACCTCGCCGGAGGCGTCGCGGATGGCGTCGACGTCCACCTCGGTGGCGTCCTCGAGGAACCGGTCGACCAGCACGGGTCGGTCGGCGGACAGCCCGCCCTCCCGGCCCAGCGAGCCTTCGAGGGCGAGGGCGGACCAGGCGCGGGCCAGATCGTCGTCGTCGTAGACGATCTCCATCGCCCGGCCACCGAGCACGTAGCTCGGCCGGACCAGCGCCGGATAGCCGATCCGCTCGGTCACCTCACGGGCGCCTTCGAGGGTGGTGGCGGTTCCACCGGGCGGCTGGGGAATCTCGAGCTGGGCGCACAGGGCGCCCCAGCGGTTGCGGTCCTCGGCCAGGTCGATCGAGGCCGGCGAGGTGCCGAGGATCAATTCCTCGGGTAGGTCGCCCGCCAGCTTCAGCGGGGTCTGCCCGCCGAGCGACACGATCACGCCGGCGACCGGGCCGGCCTCGGACTCGGCGTCGATCACCGACTGCACGTCCTCGAGCGTGAGGGGCTCGAAGTACAACCGGCTGGACGTGTCGTAGTCGGTGGACACGGTCTCCGGGTTGCAGTTGACCATCACCGTGTCGTACCCGGCGTCGCGCAGGGCGAAGCTGGCGTGCACGCAGCAGTAGTCGAACTCGATGCCCTGCCCGATGCGGTTGGGCCCCGACCCGAGGATCAGCACCCGCGGGGTGTCCGAGGGTTGCACCTCGGTCTCGTCCTCCCACGTGCTGTAGTGATAGGGCGTGTCCGCCTCGAACTCGGCGGCGCAGGTGTCGACCGTCTTGTAGGTGGGCACGACGCCGGCCGCCAGGCGGGCGGTGCGCACCGTCGCCTCCTCCACCCCCCACAGGTGGGCGAGCTGGGCGTCGGCAAAGCCCAGCCGCTTGGCCCGCCGCCATCCGGCGCGGCTCAGCGTGTCGGGCGTGGCCGCTTGGATCGTCTCGCGCTCCTCGTAGATCGTCGACATCTCGTCGAGGAACCACGGGTCGATCGCCGTGAGCTCGGCCACCCGCTCGACCCCCCAGCCGCGCCGCAGGGTCTCGCCCACCTCAAAGATGCGATCCGGGGTGGCAACGACCACCCGCCCGGCCAGCTCGTCGTCGTCCACCTCGGCCAGCGCCACCTCGGTCGGGTCGGCGCCCAGGCCGAAGTGGCCGCTCTCGAGCGAACGCAACGATTTTTGCAGAGACTCGGGGAAGGTGCGCCCGATCGACATCACCTCGCCCACCGCCTGCATCTGGGTGCCGAGGACCTCGGGGACGCCGGGGAACTTTTCGAAGTTCCAGCGCGGCACCTTGGTGACGACGTAGTCGATCACCGGCTCGAAGCAGGCCGGGGTCTTCTCGGTGATGTCGTTGGGGATCTCGTCCAGGGTGTAGCCAACCGCCAGCCGGGCGGCGATCTTGGCGATCGGGAACCCGGTCGCCTTGCTGGCCAGCGCCGAGGACCGGCTGACCCGGGGGTTCATCTCGATGACGACCAGGTCACCGTTGGCCGGGTTGACCGCAAACTGTACGTTGGACCCGCCGGTC
>NZ_DAOLGP010000014.1:0-40052 GCF_035329545.1 Candidatus Neomicrothrix sp. | reverse complement strand
GTCCTCGGCGGGCGGGGTACCCCGAAAAATGCGGGTGGCCCCCGCCGGTCTCCACCCCGACCCGCCGGATGCAGGCGAATGCGGCGTCGCGCATCGTCTGGTACTCGACGTCGGAGAGGGTCTGGGCCGGGGCGACGGTGATCGAGTCCCCGGTGTGCACGCCCATCGGGTCGAAGTTCTCGATCGAGCACACGATCACGCAGTTGTCGGCGCCGTCGCGCATCACCTCGAGCTCAAACTCCTTCCAGCCAAGGATCGACTGCTCGATCAGGATCTCGGAGATCGGGCTGGCCTCGAGGCCCCGCTGGGCCAGGCGGGTGAACTCCTCGGGCGTCGAGGCGATGCCGGTGCCCCGTCCACCGAGGATGTACGCCGGTCGGATGATGGCTGGAAGGCCGAGCTCGGCGGCCACCGCCTCGGCCTCGGCCATGTCGTGGGCGACGCCGGAGTCGGGCACGGACAGACCGATCTCGATCATCGCGTCCTTGAACTGCGAACGGTCCTCGGCGGTGGCGATCGACTCGGCATTGGCGCCGATCAGCTCGATGCCCAGGCGCTCGAGGGTGCCGGCCTCGTGCAGTTCCATCGCCAGGTTGAGTGCGGTCTGGCCGCCGAGCGTGGCCAGCACGGCGTCGGGCCGCTCCCGTTCGAGGATGGCGGTCAGCACCTCGACGTCGAGGGGCTCGACGTAGGTCGCATCGGCGAAGTCCGGGTCGGTCATGATTGTGGCTGGGTTGGAGTTGGCCAGGATCACCCGGTAGCCCTCCTCGCGCAACACCCGGCAGGCCTGGGTGCCCGAGTAGTCGAACTCGCAGGCCTGGCCGATCACGATGGGGCCGGACCCGATCAGCAGGATCGATTCGAGGTCGTCACGACGCGGCATGTTGGCTCCCGGCGTGGGTTTCGAGGCGGAGGGGGGCGCACGGCGGCGCGGTGAGGACATGGGGGGAGGCCATCGAAAGGAGCAAGTTAGCAGCCGACGGCGGGGTGCCCGAGATGGGGGTCGGGGCCGCTCAATCCTTGGTCGAGGCGCCGTCGCCCAACGCCTCGATGTAGGCGATCACCTGGTCGAGCTGGGCGTCGTCGAGAGGCACCTTGGGCATGATCGGCTTGTATCCCTCGACGATCTCGCTCGCCGGGTCCGTGATCGCCCGCTCCAGGTACTCCCGGTCGGCGGTCACGGTGCTGCCGTCCTCCAAGGTCACCTCGGACCCGGCCAGCCCCGCCCAGCTGGGCCCGCGGGCGTTGTCGCCCCCGTCGGCCGAATGGCACTGCGTGCAGCCCCGATCGCGGGCGATGTCGCGGCCCGCGGCGGCATCGCCGGTGAGGCCGTCGGTGTCGTCGCTGGCGCACGCCCCGAGGGCGAGGGTCGCCGCAACGCACAGCCCGACCACTCCGACCAGGAGTCGCAGGGGACGGGGGCGTCGTGAAGGTGGGGTCGTGCGGGGCTCGAAGGCACCTGGATGACGGATTGCGTGAGGGGACATCGTCACCCAGCGTACCGGCGGCCATCGTGCCAAGATGGGCCGATGCGGTTTGCCGTCACCCAGACCTATCCGATCAGTCGCGATGAGGTGCTCGAGATGTACACCGGCACCGAGATGTGGGGGGAACTGTCCGGGTTCACCAAAGTGTCGGTGCCGGAGGTGGTCGACCGAACGAAGAAGGGCGACCTGGTCACGGTGCGCCTGCGCTACCGGTTCATCGCTCCCCTGCCCACTGCGGCGACCGCTGTGGTCAACCGCGACAAGTTGGTCTGGATCGAGGAGACGGTGACCGACCTCTCGGCCGGGACCGCCACCGTCGACTTCCAGCCCGAGAACTACGCCAGCAAGCTGGCGGCCTCGGCCGCAATTCGCTACGAGCAGCTCGACGACGCAACCAGCCGGAACGTGCAAGGTGATCTGAGGGTCAAGGTGCTGTTCGTCGGCGGCCAAGTTGAAAAGGCCATCACCTCGGGGCTGAGCGATCACCTGGCCCAGGAGGAGCGTGCGGTGCTCGACACACTCAAGCCCGCCGGCTAGGTCGCTCGGCGGCGCCGCCTCAGGTAGCGCGGGCGTCCATCAGCGCGGCAAAGCGGTTGAACAGGTAACCGCTGTCGTGGGGGCCGGGGCCCGCCTCGGGGTGGTACTGGACGCCCAGGGCCGCCACCTCGGTGCCGACGAACCCCTCGAGGGTCTGGTCGTTGAGGTTGATGTGGCTGAGCTCCACGCCGGCGATGCCCTGCGGGTCGACGCAGTAGTTGTGGTTCTGGCTGGTGATCTCGATCGTGTTGGTCAGCGTGTCCTGCACCGGGTGGTTGCCGCCGTGGTGCCCGAAGGGCAGCTTGTAGGTGCTGGCCCCCAGGGCGGTCGCCAGCAGCTGGTGGCCCATGCACACGCCGAAGACCGGCACCTGCCCGAGCAGTTCGGCGATCATCGCCGGGGCGTGGGTCACCGCCGCCGGGTCGCCGGGGCCGTTGGACAGAAACACGCCGTCGGGCTCGAGGGCCAGGATGTCATCGGAGCTCGAGCCGGCCGGTACCACGGAGACGGTGGCGAGCGGTTGGAGGTGGGCCAACAGGCTGGCCTTCATCCCGTAGTCAACCGCGACGACCCGGCGGGGACCACCGGGGCGCACGTAAGGCTCCGGGGTGGTCACCAGGCGGGTCAGGTCGTTGTTGTCGGTGCCGGTGGCACTGGATGCGGCGGCGCGCAGGTCGGTTTCGCTCGCGGTGCCGAACACGCCCGGCACCGCGCCGTGGTTGCGCAGGTGACGGGTGAGGCGGCGGGTGTCCACCCCGGCGATGCCGGCGATGCCGTGGCGCTTCAGCCACTCGTCCAGGCTTAGCTCGGCGCGCCAGCTGCTGTGGCGGCGGGCCAGGTCGCGGACGACGATGCCGGCGCAGCTGGGACGAGCCGACTCGTCGTCGAGGTCGGTCGTTCCGGTGTTGCCGATGTGGGGATAGGTGAAGGTGACGATCTGACCGGCGTAGCTCGGGTCGGACAGCACCTCCTGGTAACCGGAGAGCACGGTGTTGAACACCACCTCGCCGCTGCTGATCCCGCCCTCGGGGGCGGCACCGATCGCCTCTCCCTCGAAGAGCGAACCATCGCTCAGTACCAGTGCAGCCTCGGTCACGCTCACGCCAGTCCTCTCAACAGCTCAACCCCCACCCGGTCGGCCGGGTCGGTTCCGCCGGACACCGTACCGGCGCACGGGCGATCACCCGGAACTCGGGCGCACGACCCGCACCACACCTGCACCACGTCCGCTCCACGTCCGCTCCACACCCGCAACTGGGGAGCCCAAACAACCGCCAGGGCGCGGTGTGCACTCCCGAGTTGGAGACCCACCCGCAACTGGGGAGCCCAAACAACCACCAGACGGCAGTGTGCACTCCCGAGTTCGGGTTTGGGCGGGTGTGGGTGTCGGTTTGGGCGGGTGTGGGTGTCGGTTTGGGCGGATGTGGGTGTCGGTTTGGGTGGGTGGGGGTGGCCGGCCGGCCGGGTCAGCGTTGGGCGGCGCCGTCGATCACCACCGGCTCGCCGGCGCACACCGTGTGGCGCACCTTGCCGGTCACCCGACGGCCCGCATAGGGCACGTTGCGGCTGCGGGACGCACCGCCGGTGTCGTCGATCGTCCAGGTGGCGCTCGGGTCGATCACACACAGGTTGGCGGGCTCCCCAACCGCCACCGGCCGGCCCTGCTCGTCCATGCGGCCGATGACTGCGGGGCGCACCGACAACAGGCTGATCACGGCGTCGAGCGGCAATTGCAGCTCGGTGAGCGCCAGCGCCAGCGCGTACTCCAGGCCCAGCATGCCGGGAGGGGCCTGGTCGAAGGGCAGCTCCTTGCTGTCCGGCGTGTGGGGGGCGTGGTCGGTGGCGATGGCGTCGATCGTCCCGTCGGCCAGGCCCGCCTTCACCGCAGCCACGTCGGCCGGGGTGCGCAGGGGCGGGTGCACCTTGAAAAGCGGGTCGTACCCGACGCAGGCCTCGTCGGTCAGCGTGAAGTGATGGGGGGCCGCCTCGGCGGTGATCGTCTGGCCGGCGGCCTTCGCCTGACGCACCAGGTCGACCGAGCGGGCGGTCGAGAGGTGCAGGAAGTGCACCGGGGTGCCGGTCAGGCGGCTGAGCGCGATGTCGCGCATCACCATCAGTTCCTCGGCCTCCGCCGGCTGTCCGCTGAGACCCAGGCGGGACGAGACCGCGCCCTCGTGCATGCACGTGCCCTGCGACAACGAGGTCACCTCGCAGTGCTGGGCCAGGATGACGCCCAGCCCGCCGGCGTACTCGAGCGCACGACGCATCAGCGCGTCGTCCTGAACGCCGCTGCCGTCATCGGTGAACAGCGAGACGCCGAGGGCGGCCATCTCGGCCATCGGGGCCAACCGCTCCCCCGCCCGGTCGACCGTGATCGCACCGGAGGTATGCACGGCGCACGGTGCGGACCGACCCAGCTCGAGCACCTCGCGCACCACCTCGGCAGAGTCGATCGTCGGTGTGGTGTTGGGCATGGCCAACACGGCGGTGAACCCGCCGAGGGCGGCGGCGCGGCCGCCGCTCTCGATCGTCTCGGCCTCCTCCTTGCCCGGCTGGCGCAGGTGGGTGTGCAGGTCGACGAGCCCCGGGGAGACGACGCAGTCGCCGCAGTCCAACGTGATGTCGGCGGTCGCCTCGGTCGCCTCGGGGCCGATGGCTGCCACCAGGCCGTCGCGCACCAGGACATCGGCGGATGTGCCGTCCCCTCTGTCGCCCGGTGTCCAGGGGCGTCCGCCCCGGAGCTTGACCGTCGGGTTGGGACCAGTGCTCATCGGTGCTCCTCGGGGGGCGTCGGCTCGCCGTCTGCTCCGTCGATGTCTGCTCGGTCGGTGTCATTGCTCGGCTCGGCAGGCCCGGCGGTATCAGGGTTGGCGGTATCGGGGTTGGCGACCAACGCCCAGAACAGCACCGCCATGCGGGTGGGAACGCCGCTGGCCACCTGGGCGGTGATCAGGGAGCGGGGATCGTCGGCCGCCTCCGACGAGATCTCGAGCCCCCGCACCATCGGGCCGGGGTGCATCAGGTGGGCGTCGGCGCCGATGAGCCCCAGGCGCCGGGCGGTCAGCCCGTAGGTGGCGGTGTACTCCCGCAGCGTGGGGATCAGCGCCTCGCTCATGCGCTCCCGCTGGATCCTCAGCACGTAGACGACGTCGGCGGTGGCAAGCGCCGCGTCCAGGTCGTGGCCGACCCGCACCGGAAACGAGGCCACCTCGGGCGGCAACAGGGTGGGCGGGCCGACCAGCGTCACCTCGGCGCCAAGCGCGGTCATCGCCGCGATGTTCGAGCGGGCCACCCGGCTGTGGCGCACATCGCCCACCATGACGACGTGCAGGCCGTCGAGGCCCGGCCGGTCGAGGCGTCGGGTCAGCGTGTAGGTGTCGAGCAGCGCCTGGGTGGGGTGGCCGTGCTGGCCATCGCCCGCGTTGATCACCGAGGCGTCGGTCCAGCGGCTGATCTGGTGCGGAACCCCCGACGAACGGTGCCGCACCACGTAGGCATCCACCCGCATGGCGTCGATCGTCATAATCGTGTCTCGCACCGACTCGCCCTTGCTCATCGACGAGCTGCCCGACGAGAACCCCATCACGTCGGCCGACAGGCGGCGCGCCGCTGCCTCGAAGCTGAGCCGGGTGCGGGTCGAGTCCTCGAAGAAGCAGCTGACGACGGTGCGGCCCCGCAGCGCCGGGCTCTTGGGGATCGGCCGCGAGCTCACCTCGACCATCGTGTCGGTCAGCGTGTGCAGCTCCTCGAGGCCGGATCGGCCAAGGGATTCGATGTCCAGCAGGTCGCTCACCGGGGTTGCCTCACTTCACCAGCTCGCCCAGGTCGACCCCGTCGGGGCCGACATCGACCAGCTCCACCCGGCGGGTGGGCACCACCCGACCGACGTAATCCGGCGCGATCGGCAGCTCCCGGTGGCCGCGATCGACCATGACCGCCAGCTGCACCGCCCTGGGACGCCCCCAGTCGGCCAGCGCGTCGAGCGCCGCCCGCACGGTTCGCCCGGTGAACAATACGTCATCGGTGAGCACGACGGTCATGCCGGTGAGGTCGACCGGGATCGAGGTGGCCGCCTGGGGCAGCAACGGCCGGATGCCGACGTCGTCGCGGTGCATGACCACGTCGAGGGTGCCCACCGGCGGCGCAGCGACTGCTTCGGAGCTGGCGGCCGTGTCGAGCGCCGCCACCTCGACGGCCAGCTGGCGGGCCAGCTCGATGCCGCCGGTCTGCAACCCGATCAGCACGAGCGACCCGGTGCCCTCGTTGCGTTCGATGATCTCGCCGGCCATGCGCCGCCGGGCACGGTCCAGATCGTCGGCGTCCATCACCCGCACGCGGGGATGAAACGTGCCCCCGTAGGGCCGGGCCAGGCGCCGTTCGCGTTCAGCCATCGCCGCGCTGGGCCGAGCCGTGGCCCGTGCCGTCGGATCGAACGTCGTCGGCGAGCGTGGCCAGCACGCCGTTGACGAAGCTGCCCGAGTCGTCGGTGCCGTAGGTCTTGGCCAGCTCGACCGCCTCGTTCAACACGACCGCTGTCGGGATGTCGGGCCGTTCGGTCAGCTCCCAGACGGCCAGCCGCAGCACGGCCCGATCGATCGCCCCGAGGCGATGGATCGGCCAGTCGCCCGTGCGCTCGCCGAGCAGTTGATCGAGGCGTTCCTGGTTGGCCTCCACCCCGGCCAGCACCTCGGCGGTGTACTCGTCGGGTTCGACGACCACGTCGGCGACCATCGCCTCGGCGCCGAGGCTGCGGATCTCCGCCTCGTACAACAACAGCAACGCCTGCTCGCGCGCCTCGCGCCGGCCGCCGAGGACCGGGGACGGCACCGGGTCGCCCGCACCCTCAGGCACGGGTGAGGTACTCGCCGGTTCGGGTGTCCACCTTGACCGTGTCGGACTGGTTGACGAACAACGGGACCTGGAGGGTCTTGCCGGTCGACAGGGTGGCCGGCTTGGTGCCGCCCGAGGAGCGGTCGCCCTGAACGCCGGGTTCGGTCTGGGTGATCTCGAGGTCGACCGACGCCGGCAGGTCGATGCCGATGATCTCGTCGCCGTAGAACACGACGACGGCGGTGGAGTTGTCGGCCAGGTAGTCGGCTGCATCGCCCACGGTTTCGGGCGGCACGTGCAGCTGCTCGTAGGTGTTGGAGTCCATGAAGACGAAGTCGGCCCCGTCCCGGTACAGCATCGACATCTCGTTCTTGTCGACGATGGCCCGCTCCATCTTCTCGCCGGAACGCATCGTGCGCTCGAGCACGGCGCCGGTGCGGACGTTCTTCAGCTTGGTCCGCACGAAGGCGTGCCCCTTGCCGGGCTTCACGTGCTGGAACTCCACCAGGGTGAACAACCCGTCGTCGAGGTCGAGCGTCATCCCGTTCTTGAAGTCGGCGGTGGAGATTTGGGCCATGCGGTACCTCTGCTGTCTGGGGGGCGGCCCGTCAAGGCTAGTGGATGCCCTGGATCAGCCTTGGTCGAGCAGGTGGGCGACCGCCTCGATCGCCAGGCGGTATCCGTCGCCGCCGAACCCGGCGATCGTGCCGGTGGCCACCGGTGCCACCACCGAGGTTCGCCGCCAGGGTTCGCGGGCGTCGGGGTTGGACAGGTGCAGCTCGATCACCGGTCCCTCGAACGCGGCGAGCGCATCGTGCAGCGCCCAGGAGTAGTGGGTGAACGCACCGGGGTTGACGACGATGGCCCGGTGGCGGCCACGGGCTCGGTGCACCGCCTCCACCGCGTCGGCCTCGGCGTTGGTCGCCATCGCCTCGACCGCCAGTCCGAGCGCAGCTGCGGTCGTGGTGGCGGTCTCGACGTGGTCGGCCAGGGTGGCGGTACCGTAGATCTCCGGTTCCCGGCTGCCCAACAGGTTGAGGTTGGGCCCCGACAACAACAGCACCGTGGCTCGATCGTCGGCCGTGGCCGGGGCGCTCATCGGGTGGTCGTCGCTATCGGGTGGCATGCAGGGCCTCGACGATCAACCCGACGGGCACATCGGTCACCAGCTCGACCCCGTCGGGGCCGTCGAGCACGAAGGTCAGGCCGTCGAGCGCCTTCTTGTCGCGGCCCATCGCCGCCAGCAGGTCGTCGTCGCCCAGCGACGGATCCAGCCGGTCGACCAGCTCGTAGGAGGCGATCACCCGTCGGTGTTCGGCCACCGCGGCGGCATCGATGCGTCCCAGCCGCTGCGCCAGCTCGGCGGCGAAGATCAACCCCACCGCGACCGCCTCGCCGTGGGCCAGTGCGTGGTCGCTCACGGTTTCGATGGCGTGGGCCAGCGTGTGGCCGTAGTTGAGGATGGCCCGTCGGCCGCCCTCGCGCTCGTCGGAGGCGACGACCTCGGCCTTGATCTCGACGCAGCGGGCCACCCGGTCGACCAGGCTCAGGTCGTCGAGTCGACCGCCGCCCAGCCAGTGGTACTTGGCCACCTCGCCCATGCCGCAGCGCCACTCCCGCGGCGACAGCGTGTCGAGCGTCTCGGTGTCGCAGATCACCGCCGAGGGTTGCCAGAAGGCGCCGACCAGGTTCTTGCCCTCGGGCAGGTTGACGCCGGTCTTGCCGCCGATCGCCGCGTCGACCTGGGCGAGCAGCGTGGTGGCCACGTGCACGACCGGCAGGCCACGGTGGTAGCTGGCGGCGGCGAATCCGGCCACGTCGGTGACGAGGCCGCCGCCGAGGCCGACGACGCAGTCGGCGCGGTTGATGCCGGCCCGGGCAAACGACGACGTCAGCGCCTCGATCGCGGCCAGGTTCTTGTGGGCCTCGCCGCCGTCGATCGTGTGCACCGACACCGCCACGTCGAGCGCCGCCAGCGTCGAGTCCAGCCACGGCTGGTCGGCCTCGGTCACCAGGGCGACCCGGCGCGTCCCGGCCGGCAGCATCGAACCCAGTTGAAGGCGGGTCCCGTCACCGACCCGGACGTCGTAGGAGCGGTCCCCCAGATCGACGTTGACCTCTCGAACCGGCGCAGTCGTGTTGGGCACGTGTCGATCCTACCGGTCGTTGCCGCCGCCCACGCCGGTGGGTTGGGGTTGCGCCGGGAACTGGAGCAGCGCTGCGATCTGGTCGACCACCTGCGCCGGGTCGACGGCGGCGTCGATGCGATGGCCGGCGGTGGCCTCGTACAGCGGGCTGCGGGCCGCGGCCAGCTCGGCCAGGCGGAGGGCAGGATCGCCATCGTTGAGCAGCGGGCGGGGCGTGGCATCCGAGCCGAGTCGGTCGAGCAGTTGTCCGACCGGGACGTCGAGCCACACCACCGTCGAGCGGGTGACCAGGGTGGCCCGGTTGGCCTCGGAGGTGACGATGCCGCCGCCGGTGGCGACGACCACCTCGGTCGGGAGGGCCAGCACGCCGCGCAGCACCTCGGTCTCGACGGTGCGGAAGTGGTCCTCCCCCCGTTCGAACAGCTCGGGAATCGACTGCCCGGTCACCGCCTCGATCCTGTCGTCGAGATCCACCCAGCGCCAGCCCAACCGCTCGGCGAGCAGCCGGGCCACGGTGGACTTACCCGAGCCGGGCAGCCCGACGAGCGCCACGGGCAGTGCGCCGAGGTTCGGCGTGACCGGTGCCGTCACGGGTCGTCTCCGGCGCACCGGCGTCGGCAGGGGGGTCCCCTCGGTGGCATCCGCAGTCATGGCCAAACGCTAACCGGGCCGCCGGGTCGCTCGGTCCGCCCGGCGCGTCGGGCAAGCGCTCCGATTACCGCTCACGTCCCAGCTGGTCGAGGGCGGCGGCCGACATCGCATCGAGGGGCGCATCGAGGTCGGTCCACCAGGTGAAGACCTCGGCGGAGACGCCGACCAACAGCTCGACGCCGCCCAGGGTCGACAGGCCCCGACCCTTCGCTGCGACGAGCAGCGGCGTCTCGGTCGGGTGATACACCGCGTCGATCACCCAACACCGGGGAGACAGCAGCTCGACCTGCGCCAGCGCATGCTGTGGAGCAGGCCCCCCGATCATGCCGACCGGTGTGGTGTTGGCGACCAGGTCGGCGCCGCCCCAACCGGCGTCGTCGACCCGGTCGAGCGCCACGCCGACCCCGACCGCCCCGGCCAGCTGCGCCACCTCACGGGCGGCGTCGGCCCGGCGGGCGGCAACGGTCACCCGGGCGGCGCCGGCGCCGGCCAGCGCCGCGGTGAGCGCCCGAGCGGTGCCGCCGGCCCCCAGCACGATCGCGTTGCGCCCTGCCGCGTCCCAGCCGGCGGCTGAGAGGGCGTGGAGGAAACCGGTGCCGTCGGTGTTGTGGCCGACGAGCGACGTACCCACCCGCTTGGTGGCGTTGACAACGCCGAGCGAGACCGCCGCCGGGGTGAGCTCGTCGCAGCACGCTGCAGCGGTCGCCTTGTGCGGCATCGTCACCGACAGGCCTTCCAGACCGAGCGCCACCGCCCCCCGCAGTGCCGCCTCGACCCCGCCCGGCCGCACCGGCAGGGCGACGTAGGCCCAGTCGAGGCCGTGGGCGGCATAGGCGGCGTTGTGGATGGCGGGCGACAGGGAGTGCCGCACCGGATCGCCGATCACCCCCGCCAAGCGGGTGGCGCCGGAGATCAACTCGGGCGAGCGCACCCGCCGCTCACTGGATCACGCCCTCGTTGCGGGCCTTGTCTCTCAGCTCGATGAACTCCGCCTGGGTGTCGACGAACGCGTGAACGCCGGGTTCGACGAGCACGTAGTACATCCAGGCGCCCTCCTCGGGGGCGATGGCCGCCTTCAGCGACGCCCGCGAGGGAAGCCCCACCGGTGTGGGTGGCAGCCCCTGTTTGGTGCGCGTGTTGAACGGATCGGTCTCGTCGCGCAGCTCCTGGGTGGTCAGCTGGCCGCCGGGTTTGCCCTTCGAGTATACAGCGGTGGCGTCGATGCCGAGGATCTCCGGGGCCGCCAACCGGTTGTAGATCACCCGGGCGATCTGCGATCGCTCCTCGGGCGGCGTGCCGGCCTCCTTCTCGACCAGCGAGGCGACGATCACCGTCTCGTACGGGGTAAGCCCAACCTTCGCCTCGGAGTTCTGGAAGCCGAGCTCGTCGAGTTCGCTCGTCATCTGGTCGGCCAGCTTTTGGAGGATTGCTTCCGGTGTGGCGTCCTCGGAGAACTCGTAGGTGTCGGGGAACAGCATGCCCTCCCACTTGTTGTACTTGTCCGGCGGGATCTCGCCGTTCTCCAGCGGGGGCAGCTCGGCGGGCACGTACTTCGACGTCACCTTGCCCGAGTCCAGCGCGGCGAGGAAGTCCTCCTTGGAGATATCGGGAAACTGCTCCGCCAGGATGGTCAGGGCCTCGTCGAGTTCGACGCCCTCGGGGATGGTGACCCGGGAGGTGCCGACCGGGACCGGGCCCCCGTTAAGGACCTCGGTGACCTCGGCGAAACTCGAGTTCTTCTGCAGCTCGGGGTAGTCACCCGAACTCCAGCTGCCACCGGTGAAGCGGACGTACCAGCCGAACACCGACGCGTTGCTGATGATGCCGTTGTCCTCGAGCAGGAGCGCGACATCGGTGTCGGTGGCGCCCTCGGGAATGACGATGCCGACCGCCTTGCCGGGCTCGCCCGGGGGGTCGACCTTGCGCAGCACCCAAAAGACGGCACCGGCCGCCACCAACATGACGACACCCAACACAACGACCACGCCGATGATCCCGCGCCGGCCGCAGCCGTCGTTGCTGGCCAGGTCCTCGTAGCTCTGCTTGCGACCCGATCGCGGTGATGGCTCCGGCGGGGGCACGACGTCGGCGGGTGCCGGGTCCCACACGTCTCCGAGCGGCAGGCCGTGACCGTCAACCCATCCTCCGGCGCCGTCGTCGTAGACCGGACTGCCGTGCTCGTCGACGTAGCCGCCTTCCCCGTCCTCGTACACGAGGGTTTCCGCCGCCGGCCTTGCGTCCCGGGAAGGATCGTCGGGGTCGGCGACGATGACCGGGGTGCCGTCCTCGTAGACGAAGCCGCCGGCACCGTCGTCGAAGACGTGATTGTCCGCCTCGTCGGCGAAGGTGCCGTCGTCGTGTTGGAAGACCAGCACCGGAGTGCCGTGCCGGCCTTCCTCGTGCGCCGTGGTCTCCCAGTCGTCGGCCACGTCGTTCACCGGCTTCGCTCCGCGTCGAACGACCCCTGCTCGGTCAGCGCCAGATGAGCGCGCCGATCGAGCCACCCCTGAAGGATGACCGAGGCTGCGACGGCGTCGACGACGGCCCGGCGATTGCGGCCCGTCATGTTCAGTTGGTCCAACGAACGCTCCGCTGTGACGGTGGTCAAGCGCTCATCGTAGGTGAAAACCGGCACGTTCAGACAGCCTCGCAGCATTTCCACCTCGCGCAGGGCGCGCTGGGCGGCCGCTCGCTGCTGACCGTCGAGGGACACCGGCAGCCCGACGACCACCACGTCCACCTCGTACTCGTCGGCCAACCCGGCCAGGCGGCGGAAGTCGCCCGGGATGTCCTTGGTCCGCTGGATGGTCCGCAGCGGTGTGGCAACGCCCACCGCCCCGACCGCCACGCCGATGCGCTTGGTGCCGGGGTCGATGCCCAGCGCCCGCAGACGCCCTGGAGGCGGCAGCGCGTCCACCTCGGCCGGTAAGCCAGGGGTGTCGGCCGCGTCGTTCACGAGATCCCGAGCGCAGTGCGCAACATCTCGAGCGCCTCGTCGAGCCCGTCGGCGTTCTTCCCGCCGGCCACGGCCAGGTCGGCGCCCTTGCCGCCGCCGCCCGAGATCGCCTTGGCGGCGGGTGCCATCAGCTCGCCGGCGTGCAGGTCACCGTCCACGCTGGTGGCGACCACCAGCGTGACGCCCTTGCCGCCGGGGACGGCGCCGAGGACGACCGCTCGGATCCCGGGCCGGTCCCGCAGGGCCAGCGCCTGGTCGCGCACCTCGTCGCGGCTGGCCGCCTCCACCCGGGCGACGATCACCCCGTCGGTGGCGGTCTCGGCCAGCGACATCGCCTTGGATCGGGCTGCCTCGGTGCGCAGCTGGCCCACCTCTGCCCGCAGGGCCTTGTTGTCGTCGTTGCGTCGACGCATCGTCGCGAGCAGTTCGTCGCTTGAGGTTCCCAGCTCGGCGGCCAGCGCACCCAGCGTGGCCTCGTCACGACGGAGCAGCTCGATCGTGTTCAGCCCGGTCGAGGCCTCGATGCGTCGGATGTTCGACCCGATCGAAGCTTCGGAGGTGACCTTGACCGTGCCGATCTGGCCGAGCGCGCTCACGTGGGTGCCGCCGCACAGTTCGACCGACGGGCCCGCCTCCAGCACGCGGACGTCGTCGCCGTATTTCTCCCCGAAGAAGGCGATCGCGCCCCGCTCGTCGGCGTCGGAGCGGCTCATCTCCTCGTGGCTCACCGGCTCGCCGGTGAGCACCTCGCGGTTGACCAGGTCCTCGATGCGGACGATCTCGTCGGCGCTGAGCGCCTGGAAGTGGCTGAAGTCGAAGCGCAGGCGGGTCTCGTCGACCAGCGAGCCCTGCTGCTTGACGTGGTCGCCCAGCACCTGGCGCAGCGCCCAGTGCAGCAGGTGGGTGGCGGTGTGGTTGCGGCGGATGGCGTTGCGGCGTTCGACGTCGATCGATGCTGTGACCGTGTCCCCCGCCGACAGGCCGCCCACGTCGGGCGCTGCATCGTTCCCCAGCACGTGGCGGGTCAGCCCGGGCAGGGCGAAGGTGGTGTCGAGCACACGGGCGCTGCCCCCAGACCAGCTGAGCGTGCCCGTGTCGCCCACCTGGCCGCCGGACTCGGCATAGAACGGCGTGCGGTCGAGCACGACCGAGCCGCCGACGATGCCGAGCACGGTCGCCTCGGTCGTCGACACCTCCCGGCCGACGAACTCGGTGGGGCCGTTCTCGGTGATCAGCCGGCGAAACTCGTCGGCCGCCTCGCCCACCTCGACGCCGCCGCCCTTGGATGCCGCCTTGGCCCGGGCCCGCTGCTGTTCCATCTCGGCGTCGAAGCCGGCCAGGTCCACCTCGTGGCCTCGCAGCTGAGCCATCTCCTCGGTCACCTCGAGGGGGAACCCGTAGGTGTCGTGCAACTTGAAGGCCACCGCCCCGGGCAGGGTTGCATCGTCGTCGAGGCCGTCGAGCGCCTGGTCGAGCAGCGTCGATCCGTTGGCCAGCGTCGTGCGGAACTGGCCCTCCTCGCGTTCGGCGACGCCGAGGATCAGCTCGCTGTTGGTCCTCAGGTCGGGGTAGGCGTCGCCCATCATCTCGGCGCAGCGCTCGATCATCGGCACGAGCACCGCGTCGGACACGTCGAGGAGGTAGGCAAAGCGCACCGCCCGGCGCATGATGCGGCGCAGCACGTAACCGCGGTCCTCGTTGGAGGGGATCACGCCGTCCGAGATGAGAAAAGCCGTGCTGCGGGTATGGTCGGCCAGCAGCCGCAGGGCGATGTCGCCCAGGTCGCTGTCGCCCAGCGAGCGTCCGGTGACCTGCTCGGCGCCGCTGACCAGCTGGCGCATGCCGTCGGCGTCGTACAGCGAGGAGCTGCCCTCGGTAAGGGCCAGGGTGCGCTCGAAGCCGAGGCCGGTGTCGACGTTCGTGTTGGGCAGGTCGGTCAGCTGGCCGTCGGCGCCGCGGAAGTACTGGGTGAAGACCAGGTTCCAGAACTCGATGTAGCGCCACTCGGAGCCCTGGGCCGGCCCGCCGTCGGCGCCGAACTCCGGCCCGAAGTCGAAGAACAGCTCCGAGCTGGGCCCGCACGGGCCGGTCTCGCCCATCTCCCAGAAGTTGTCGGTGCCCATGCGCTGGATGCGCTGGCGGGGCAGGCCGACCACGTCCGCCCAGATCGCCTCGGCCTCGTCGTCGGTGGTATGCACGGTGGCCCAGATCCGGTCGCCATCGACCCCCAAGCCGCCCTCACCGACCGACGAGGTGACGAACTCCCAGGCCCAGGGGATCATCTCGGCCTTGAAGTAGTCGCCGAAGCTGAAGTTGCCCGCCATCTCGAAGAACGACAGATGGCGGGTGCTGCGACCGATCGCGTCGAGGTCGTTGTGCTTGCCGCCGGCCCGCACGCACTTCTGGATCGAGGACGCACGCGGCGGGTCGTAGGGCACCGCCTCCTCGCCCAGGAAGTACGACACGAAGGGCATCATGCCCGAGTTGGTGAACATCGGCGCCGAGGGGTGGTGTGGGATCAGCCCGGCGGAGGGCACCACCGTGTGGCCCCTCCGCTCAAAAAATCGGTCCCAGGCAGATCGCAGTTCATGTGCGCGCATAGCGGTCCGAGCCTACCGGCCCACGTGAGGGCTTCCCGCAGCGGTTACACTTCGAACGCATGTTCGCCCCATCCGCCGCCGACCACGTCAGCCCCGACCTGCTCAATCCCGAACAGCAGCGGGCGGTCCAGGCGCGCGGCGGTCACCTGCTGGTCGTCGCCGGCGCCGGCACCGGCAAGACGCGCACCCTGGTGGCCCGGGTGGTGGGGCTGATCGCCGACGGGGTCGATCCCAGCCGCATCCTGTTGTTGACCTTCACCCGCCGCAGCGCCGCCGAGATGTTGGGCCGGGTGGCAGCCGCCGAGCGGGACTGCTCGGGTGCCGCAGCGCAGGTGTGGGGCGGCACGTTTCACTCGGTGGCCAACCGCTTGTTGCGCACGTTCGGTGGCTCCGCCGGGTTGCCCCCCAACTTCACCGTGCTCGATCACGCCGACAGCACCGAGCTGATGGGGATGGTGCGCACCGAGGAGGGCTTCGGCGAACGGGCCAAGCGGTTCCCCAAGGCGCAGACCGTCGCCGCCATCTACAGCCGGGTGGTCAACAGCCAGGCCAAGCTGGCAGCGGTCCTCGAGGTGGACTACCCGTGGTGCGCCGATGATGGCGACGATCTAAAGACGATCTTTGCCGCCTACACCGCCGCCAAACGGCGCCATCACCTGCTCGACTACGACGATCTGTTGTTGTTCTGGCGTGGGGTGCTCGCCTCCCCCGCCGGCGCAGCGATGGCCGAGCGCTTCGACCACGTGCTCGTCGACGAGTACCAGGACACCAATCCGATCCAGTCCGACATCCTGCGTGCGCTGACCCGGGCGGGGACGCCGTACCAGGCCGGTACCCAGGTGTGCGCCGTCGGCGACGACGCCCAGGCGATCTACGGCTTTCGGTCGGCCTCGGTGGAGAACATGTGGGCGTTCGCCGAGCACTTCCCCGGCGCTTCGATCGTCACCCTGGAACGCAACTACCGATCGACCCAACCGATCCTGGCGGTGGCCAACGCCGTGCTGTCCGACACCACCCACTTCGCCAAGAAGCTGTGGACCACGCGCAGCGACGGGCCCCGGCCGATGCTGGCCACCCACCACGACGAGGGGGCCCAGAGCCGCGCCGTCGCCAACGCCGTGCTCGATGCCCGGGAGCGGGGGATCGACCTGCGCCAACAGGCGGTGCTGTTTCGCGCCGGCCATCACGGGGACTCGCTCGAGCTCGAGCTGACCCGGCGGGATATCCCCTACGTGAAGTTCGGCGGGCTGAAGTACCTGGAGGCGGCCCACGTCAAGGACCTGCTGGCGCAGCTGCGCATTCTGGAGAACCCCGCCGATGCGATGGCCTGGCACCGCGTGCTCGCCTCGTTGGACGGGGTGGGGCCGGCCACCGTCCGCCGGATCATCGCTGAACTGGGCCTGGTCGAGCCGGCGCCCGAGCCTTCCGGGGCGACCGCTGCTGCGTCGCTGGGCGACGATCCGTTGGGCCGTTTCATCGGCGGCGTGGGCGCCTTGCCGCCTGCGGCCACCGCCCAGGCCGCCGAGCTGCGCGCCGCGTTCGCCGACTGTCGGGGCGAGTCCCGGCCGCCGGCCGAGCAGGTGGAGCGCCTGGCGAGCTTCTGCGCGATGGTGTTTCCCGGCCGCTACGACAACGCTGATGTGCGGCTGGCCGACATCGGCCAGCTGGCCGCCAGCGCCGGCGGCTACCGCAGCCGATCCCGTTTCCTCGCCGAGCTGACCCTCGATCCCCCCGGCAAAACCTCCGAGCTCGCCGGTCCCCCGCACCTCGACGACGACTGGCTCACCCTGAGCACGATCCATTCGGCCAAGGGCGGCGAGTGGCGCGCCGTCCACGTGCTGCACGCCTCGGATGGCAACATCCCCTCCGACATGGCGCTCGGCGACGTCGACGCCATGGCCGAGGAGCTGCGCCTGCTGTACGTGGCACTCACCCGTGCCCGGGACGAGCTGTCGGTGCACGTGCCGTTGCGCTACCACGTCAACCGCCACGGTCACGACGACCGGCACCTGTACGGCCAGGTCAGCCGGTTCATCGAGCCGGCGCGCCATCTGTTCGAGGCCACGACCACTGCGGTGGATGCGACGCTCGACGAGGTGGTGGCCCTCGACGGCACGGTCGGGGTGGCCGACGAGGTCGACGCGCTGTTGGCATCCCTGTGGGATTGAGCGCCGTCAGCCGCAGCCGATCGCCTCGATCGTCTCGAGCGGGTCGCGATCGCCCCCCGAGCGCCAATCGTCGAGGAACGGTTGCGGGTAGGTAAGCCCCCGGCGGTTCTGCCAGCCGGTGAGGCACGCCGGGGACAGCCCGAAGTGGATGTGGCAGCCGGTTCCGGCGGCGTTACCGGTGTCGCCGACCGTTCCGACCTGGTCGCCCCCCGCAACCGACTGACCGGGTTCGACCGCCACCGACGCCAGGTGGCTGGTGTAGTAGCGCACGCCGCGATCGTCGACCAGCGACACGAACAGGCCGCTGCGGGTGGCCGGGTCGTCGCTGGCGCTGTCCCACTCGTCGGTCGTGGACACGTCCTCGATGACGCCATCGGTCACCGCCAACACCGGGGTTCCACAGGACGTGAACATGTCGGCCGCCGGGTAGTCGTGATGGCTCGAGTCGTAGTTGGTGTCCGCCGACGCCGACGGAAAGGTGAAGGTGCGGGGGCCGTCGGGCGCCGGGGCTGAGCCGGCGGGCACCTCGGTGCTGCCCGAGGGCGGCGCACGGCGCGCCGGATCGCTGATACGGCTGCCGAGCACCCCGGCGACGACGACCGCCACGATCACCGCGCACCCGAGCCCCAGCCACAACGCCGCTCGTCCGGACTTCGCCCGCCCGCTCACCCGGCCTCCATCGGACGCCCGTCGCCGCACCGAGTTCGTGGCGCCCGCGGCCCCGGCCCGCCGGCGTCGCTAGCGGCGCTGGGCACCGCTCCAGTCCCGCTCGTCCCACGGTTGCGCTCCGGCGGGACCCGCCGAACGCGCCTTGACCCGACCCTTGACCGCCCCTCCAACCTTGCCCGGAGCTCCCGCCGCCGCGCTGGTCAGCTTGCCGGCCGCCCCCTTGGCCAGGTTGGCCGGGGTGAGCTGTTCGCGCCTCGCCTGCAGCTCGGATTCGGCCCGCCGGGCGCCGACGACGCCTGCCGCAGCCCCGACCGCAAACCAGAATGCTCGCTTGGGAATCACGTCGTCTCCTCCCCCGCCGGCGTGGCGGGTTGGTCACTGGTCGTGTCGGGCTGTTCGACCGACGGTAGCGCCCCCCGGGCGGCCAGTCGCTGGGCGACGCGCCCCTCGTAGCCATGCTGGGACGGTTGGTAATAGCGCCGGCCGGCCACCACGTCGGGCAGGTACTGCTGATCGACCCAGCCGGATGGGTCGTCGTGCGGGTAGCGATAGCCGACGCCGTGACCCAGCCGTTTGGAGGCCTGGCCGGAGGTGTCGCGCAGCGGTGGCGGCACCTCGCCGACCAGCCCGCGTCCCACGTCCCCGAGCGCTGCGCCGATGCCCAGGTAGGCCCGGTTGGACTTGGGCGCCTGGGCCAGGTGGACGACCACCTGGGCCAGGTTGATCCGGGCCTCGGGCAGCCCGACCAGCTCGACCGCCTGGGCGCCGGCGGTGGCGACCACCAGCGCCATCGGGTCGGCCTCGCCGATGTCCTCGGAGGCCGAGATCACCAAACGGCGGGCGATGAAGCGGGGGTCCTCCCCCGCCTCGAGCATGCGGGCCAGCCAGTACAGGCCGGCGTCGGGGTCCGACCCCCGGATCGACTTGATGAACGCCGACGCAACGTCGTAGTGGGCGTCCACGCCGTAGCGCACCGCCTTGGCTCCCATCGCCCCCTCGACGTCGACCAGCGACAGGTCGATGGCCTCGGCGGGCGCCCCGGCCCCGGCCCGCGCCCGGGCCAGGCTGATCGCCACCTCAAGCGTGGTCAGCAGATGGCGACCGTCCCCTGCCGCCGCCACCGCCAGCACCTCAAGCGCCTCCTCCAGGCCACCATCGCCTGGCGGCCCGGTGGAGGTGAGCCCCTCGGCGGCGAGGCCCCGCCGGGCAAGGGTGACCAGCGCGTCGTCGTTCAGTGGCTCAAGGCGGAAAAGCACCGACCGCGACAACAGTGCCGAGTTGACGCTGAAGCCCGGGTTCTCGGTCGTGGCGCCGATCAGGATCACCAAACCGGTCTCGACCGCCGGCAACAGCGCATCCTGTTGGGCCTTGTTGAAGCGATGGACCTCGTCGAGAAACAAGATGGTGCGCCGGCCCCGCTCCCCCAGCCGGGCCTGGGCACCGGCGATCACCTCGCGCACGTCCTTGACGGTCGAGGTCACCGCCGAGCGGGCCTCGAGATGGGCCGACGAGGCGCCGGCGATCAATCGGGCCAGGGTGGTTTTCCCCGTGCCGGGAGGGCCCCACAGCACCACCGATGACAGCTTGTCGGCCTCGACGAGCACCCGCATCGGCTTGCCCGGCCCCAACAGGTGTTCCTGTCCGACGACCTCCTCGAGCGACCGTGGCCGCAACCGGTCGGCGAGGGGCGCCGACGCGGCGGCGAGTTCGTCGGCTGCGGCGCTGAAGAGGTCACCGCTCACGGGGAGGGCGGGCCCACCGCTGCCGCCTGCCGGCGGTTCCAGTCGACGCACTCCTCGTAGCTGGCGCCGGTGCCTCCAAACAGGTCGAGGGCCGACCCGATCGTCAGGTCGACGCGGCCGTCGGAACGTTCGGCGACCAGATCGAGGTCCTCGATCGACCGGGCCCCACCGGCATAGGTCACCGGTCGTCCGCCCCACCGGCCGAGCAGTTCGACCAGCTCGGCATCGATGCCCTCCTGGCGGCCTTCGACATCGGCGGCGTGCACGAGCAGCTCGGAGGCGTGCTCGGCCACGTCGTCGAGCGCGGACGGGGTGATCTCCAGGTTGGTCAGGCGCTGCCAGCGGTCCATCGCCACCACCCACCGGGTGTTGGCGGCACCATCCGAGGCGTCATCGTCGACCGGGAGGCGCCGCGCGGACAGGTCGACGACCAGCGACTCGGCACCCACCTCGGAGGAGAGGCGGGCGAGCGCCTGGGGGTGGAACCGTCCACGGTCGTCGAAGAGTGACGAGGTCACGATGACCGCTGAGGCTCCGGCCTCCAACCACATGGAGGCGTTGGTGACGTTGACCCCTCCACCCAGTTGCAACCCGTCGGGATAGGCGGCCAGCGCCCGGCGTGCGGATGCGTCGTTCTCGGGCCCCAGCTTGATGACGTGCCCACCGGTCAGCCCGTCGGAGCGATAGCGCTCGGCGAAGTAGGCGGCAGGGCGTTCGCTGCGGTGGTTGGTGACCGTCGACGAACCGTCGTCGGAGTAGGTGCCGCCGACGAGCTGGACGACCGCTCCCCCGGCGAGATCGATACAGGGCCGAAAGCGGGTCATGTCGTGGGCGGCAGCAGGCGCAGCCCCAGCTCGTCGAGCTGGTCGGCCCCGATTGGGCCCGGCGACCCGGTCAGCGGATCGGCGCCGCTCTGGGTCTTGGGGAAGGCGATGACCTCCCGGATGTTCTCCTCGCCGGCCAGGATGGCGACCAGCCGGTCGATGCCGTAGGCGAAGCCGGCGTGGGGCGGGGCGCCGAAGCGCAGCGCCTCCAACAGGAAGCCGAAGTTGCGCTCGGCCTCCTCGTCGGAGATGCCGAGCAGAGCGAACACGGCCGACTGCACGTCGCTGCGGTGGATCCGTACGCCGCCGGAGCCCAGCTCCCAGCCGTTGATCACCAGGTCGTAGCTCTGGCTGCGCACCTTGAGCAGGTCGCGAGGATCGTCCAGCTCGCCGGCCGCGCCGGCCTGAAGCAGTGCCAGGTCGTCCTCGTGGCACATCGTGAACGGGTTGTGGGCCGGCACCGGCCGGCCGGTCACGTCGTCGATCTCCTCGAACAGCGGGAAGTCGACCACCCAGCGAACCTGCACGCCGCCCTCGGCGATCGGGGGTCGGCCCAGCTCGAGACGCAGCAACCCGAGCACGTGGGTGGTGCGCCGCCACTCGTCGGCCACGAGCAGCAAGAGGTCGCCCTCGACGGCTTCGGTGCGTTCGGTGAGGGCCGAGATCTCGGTCTCGGAGAGGAACTTGGCGACCGGCGAGTCGAGCCCGTCGGCCTTCACCCGCATCCACACCAGGCCCTTGGCGCCCCAGCGCTTGGCCGATTCGGTCAGCTCGTCCAGGCGACGCCGTGTGAGCTCCGCTCCCCCAGGCACCCGGATCGCCTTGATCGACGGTGCTTTGAAGGCGTTGAAGCCGGTCTCGGCGAACACACCGGTCACCTCGCACAACAACATGTCGAAACGGACGTCGGGCTTGTCCGAGCCGTAGGTGTCGATCGCGTCGTGCCAGCTGATGCGCTCGATCTCGCCGACCGGCCGACCGGTGACGCCCTCGATCGCCGCCGAGATCGTCGACCCGATCACGTCGAGCACCTCGTCGCGGCTGGCGAAGGCCAGCTCGGCGTCGAGCTGGGCGAACTCGTACTGGCGGTCGGCCCGCAGGTCCTCGTCGCGCAGGCAACGGGCGATCTGGTAGTAGCGGTCGATGCCGCCGACCATGCACAGCTGCTTGTACATCTGGGGAGATTGGGGCAGGGCGTAAAAGGTGCCCGGGTGCTGACGGGAGGGCACGACGAAGTCGCGGGCGCCCTCCGGGGTGGACGCGATCAGCATCGGGGTTTCGATTTCGACAAACCCCTCGTCCTCCATGGCGGTTCGGATCGAGGAGTTCACCCGGGCGCGCATGCGCAGGTTGGACTGCATCTTCTCGCGCCGCAGGTCGACGTAGCGGTGCCGCAGGCGGATCGTCTCGTCGACCGCGTCGGCCCGCTCGTCGACGGGGAAGGGCGGCGGCTTGGCCGCGCTGAGCACCTCCACCTCGGCCTCGCCGATCTCGACCTCGCCGGTGGCCAGGTCGGCGTTGACCGTGCCCTCGGGGCGGGGGCGGACGACGCCGGTGATCTTCACCACCCACTCGGAGCGGACGTCGACGTCGTGGTCGACCACGCACTGGATGACGCCGGTGTGGTCGCGCAGGTCGATGAACGCCAGGTGCTCGCCGTGCTCGCGTCGCCGGGCCACCCAGCCGGCCACGCTGACCCGCTCACCGACGTTGGCGGCCCGCAGCTCCCCACAGCGGTGGGTGCGGTAGGGCGCATTGGCGGATACGGCGGGGGTGTCTTCGATGCTCGGCACGGGGATCGATCCTACCGACCGGCGCCGGCCGCCCGGCAGCCGGGGCTCGGTCGGTGCCGCGCTGCGCCGGCCAGGCGTGGCAGAGTTGGCGCCGGTGAGGGTCGGACGAACATGGGGGCACTGTCGATGGGGTTTCTGAAACCGAGCGCGCCCGAGTTCGACACGGCGGCGTGGCCGGCGCTGCCCTACCCGGAGCGGCTCCGGCTGATGTGTCACACGTGGGCGATGCAGGGCTTTGGCGCACCGCTGATCGCCTACGGCTTCTACGTCGTGAAGCTGGTGCTGTTCGTCGGTGGCTTCGTCGTGTTCGCGCGGTTCACCGACGGCGTCGACTCGCTGGGAGGCATCGGAGCCTGGTGGGCCCGACCGCAGGTGTTCGCCAAAGCGGTGTTGTGGTGCCTGGTCTACGAGGCGATGGGCCTGGGCTGTGGCAGCGGGCCGTTGACCGGCCGCTACTCGCCCCCGGTGACCGCCGGGCGGGCGTTCCTGCGGGTCGGCGGCGTCCGGTTACCGCCCTGGCCACGGCTCCCACTGACCGGCGGCAGCCGCCGGAACGCCCTCGACGTCGCCCTCTACGGGGCGCTGTTGGCGTTGACGCTGCGGGCCCTGCTCGCCGGCGATCCGCTTGCCGGCCGGTGGATCGTCTCCCCGATCATCGTCGTGATGGTGCTGGCCGGACTGCGCGATCGCACCGTGTTTTTGGCCGGCCGGTCCGAGCACTACCTGCTCGCCGCCTTCGTGTTGTTGTTTCCCTCCCAGCTGTTCGCCGGCGAACAGGCGGTGCAGGCCGGCCTGTGGTTTTGGGCGGCCACCTCCAAGCTGAACCACCACTTCCCCAACGTGATCGCGGTCATGTTGTCCAACAACCCGTTCTTTCGGTCGCGGCGGCTGCGCCGGTGGTTGTACCGCGACTTTCCCGACGACCTGCGCGGATCGAGGTGGGCCGCCTGGGTGGCCCATGGCGCCACCGTGCTGGAGTACGCAGCACCGCTGGTGCTCGTCTTCGCCCCGAGCGGTCCGGTCCGGGTGGCGGCGCTGGTGGCGATCGTCGCCTTTCACACCATCATCCTCACCAGCTTCCCGCTCGGCGTGCCGTTGGAGTGGAACCTGTTCTTCATCTACTCGGCACTGGTGCTGTTCGGGGCCCACGGCGACGTGCGCATCTGGCACCTGAGCAACCCGGTGTTGATCACGGTGCTGGTGATCTGCCTGGTGGCGATCCCCGCCTACGGCAACGTCCGTCCCGACCGGGTGTCGTTCCTGCCCGCCATGCGTTACTACGCCGGCAACTGGGCGATCGGCACCTGGCTGATGCGGCCGGGCTGCCTCGATCGCATCGAGGACACGCTGCGCTGTGCGGCCGCCACGCCGGCCCACCAGCTGGAGGGGCTCGGCGACGACACCGACGTCCCCCAGGCGCTGGGTCGGGGCCAGGCGTTTCGGGCCATGCACCTGCACGGGCGGGCGCTGGCGGCGCTCGTGCCGCTCGGAGCATCGGGCATGTTGGACGATTCTGCGTACCCGGACCCGACCGCGCAGTTGGCACCCGATGAGCTCGAGGTGCTCGACGGCGAGATGGTCGCCGGCATGGTGCTCGGCTGGAACTTCGGCGACGGGCACCTGCACGACGAGCGATTCCTGGAGATCCTCCAGGAGGCCTGCGGCTTTGCCCCCGGCGACGTGCGGGCGGTGATGATCGAGGGCCAGGCACTCGGCTCCCCGACGATGGCCTGGCGCATCGTCGACGCCGCGTCGGGCACGGTGGCCAGCGGCAACCTGGTGGCGGCCGACCTGCTCGATCACCAGCCGTGGGAGGCGAATGGGCTGGCGCTGCACGCCGAGGCCTGAGCCGGCCTCGCTACAACACCTCGAACGCCGCTCCGCTTCTCCGTGCATCGGGTACCGTTCGGCTTCGGGGGAACGATGATGCGTCCGAGCGAGTCGTCCGACGAACGCCAGCCTGACGACGGCAGCGCTCGTCCGCTGGAGCTGCGCGTGCACGGGGTGGGCAACCCGCCCGACGACACGGTGCTGCCACCGGCCGGCTCCGAGACCCACACCGAGGTGCGCCTGGTTCGCTGGGGTCACCTGATCGCGGACAATCGCTGGTTGCCCCTGTGGGTGCTGCTCGCCCCGTTCACGCTGGCCAACGTCGCCGGTTGGATGCACCCGGCCAACGCCCCCCGACGGGCCGCGTGGTGCCGCCGCATCGCCCATGTGGTCGGCATCAGCCTGACGGTGACGACGACCGCCTGGGTCACCCAGCTGGTCGTCGACGTCATCGCCTGGCAGGGCCTGGTCGGCCTCGATGTCTGGACGTACCACCCGCTGCGGCGCCTGTGGTTGGCGGTGGCGGTCACGTTCCTCGGCATCGTCGGCGCCTTCACCCTGGCCGGCCGCACCCGCGCCGCCGCCGAGGCGGTCGCCCCCTACACCGCCGCCCCGGAATCGAGGGGTGGCGTCGACGACGATGAGCGGATCTTCAACCCGGCCTTCTTCGCCCACGAGCCGGACCTGGCCTTTCTGGCGATCGTCCACCAGCTGTTCGCCCTGGGCACCCTGGTCCTCACCGCCGTGTTGGCCTTCCATCGCGCCGGGGCGGCGCCTACCCCGGTTCCTGGGCAGCCGGTGCCCCTCGGCCTGGGCGACGTGTTCGCCACGGTCGGAGCTGCGCAGTGGATCGGCGTGGGGCTGCTGGCGGTCGCCGGCCTGGAGCGGCCCGGGCTGTGGGGCCGGCGCTGGCGCATCTCCGGACCGGCGGTGGCGATGGGGCTGGCGATCCTGGCGTCCAATGCCGGCTGGTCCGGCGTGATGTTGGTCGCCCGCCGAACGCTCAGCTGGCTGGGCGGGGCTCAGATCACCCTGGGCTCGGAGGTGGCCCTGGTGGAGAGCTTTACCGCCGGTGTGGTCGCTGCCGCGCTGCTCGCTGCGCTGATCGCCGCGGTTGCACTGCTGCGGGGAGGACGTGGCGACACGACCCTCCCGGCCGTCCCCCGAACGCTCCTCGTGCTGCGGGTGCTGATCCGCAACGTCGACCTGATCGCCTCGGCCGGGGTGGCCGTGGCGTTCGCCGTGGGCGGGGCGCTGTTCGTCGCCCGGTTTCAGCGCCCCGCCGACGTGTTGGCCCCCTGGCCGGTGCGCATCGAGTCCCCGGGTGCCGGGTGGCTCACCCGGGTGACCGCAGCGGTGCCGCTCCTGCTCGCATTGGGGGCGGCAACAGCAGCGCTGGCCACCCGCTCGGTGCCCCGCCTGCGGCCCTGGGCGGCATCGGTGTGGGAGGTGCTCACCTTCTGGCCGCGCCGTTTCCATCCCCTGGCGATCACCCCGTATTCCGAGGTCGTCGTGCCCGAGCTCCAGCTCGAGGTGGTCGACGGACTTCGGCAGGGGCGCCGGGTGGTCGTTTCGGCCCACAGCCAGGGCTCGGTCCTGGCGGTGAGCGCCCTGGCCGGCCTGGCCGGGGGCGGGGTCGACCTGGCCGGGTCCTCGCTCGTCACCCACGCCTGCCCGATCGGCCCCCTCTATGGCCGGTTCTTCCCCCACCAGTTCGCACCGGAGGCCCTCATCCCGCTGGCCGAGCACCTTGCGGTCGGCGCCCGTACGGGCTCGACCTGGATCAACGCCTGGCGACGCGGTGACCCGGTCGGCGGCCCGGTCGGGTCGGTCGGGTCGGTCGATGGAACCAGCGTGCAACGCGGCCCCGTCGAGATGCCGCTCGGAGGGGTGGGCCACACGGCGGCCTTCGACGACCCCGAGGTGCGACGGGGCATCGAGCTGTTGCTGGCGAGCACTCCCCGGCCGATCCCCGACGAGGTCTTGCCGCGGCTTGACCGCATCCGCTTCTCACCCAAGCCGATGGTGGGCTGGTTCGACCCGTCGGTGCTGTTCCGCGCCGGATCCAGCCTGACCCTCACCGAGGCGGTCGGGCCCTTCGCCGACCGGCGCGAAGTGCTCGCCGCTCTTGATCCGGACGCCGCCGTCATCGACCTGGCGGAGGCGGTGCCCCGAGCCGACCCGTACACGCCGGTGTGGGTCGACTTCGTCGCCGATACCGGCGACGGCCACGTGCCCACGATGGCGGTGGCCTGGCACCTGGCCAGGGGGCTGACCCCAAGCGACACCGACCGGGGGCCCGACGACGAACCGACGGTGACCAGAGCGATCGAGCTCGCCCGGGAACCAATCTGGGACGAGGCGGTGGCGCTGACCCCGCGCAGCCGCCCCGCCGGCCCCGACGTGGCCCTGCCGCGCGGCTCGCTGCTGGTCATCGGCGGCGATCTCGGCTACCCGGTCGGCACCTCCGACACCTATCGGGACCGCCTCGCCGGCCCCTACCAGCAGGCCTGTGACGGTGTGGGGCCGTCACCGGACGGGACGGAGCCGCTCGTCGTGGCCATCCCCGGCAACCATGACTGGTACGACGGGCTGGACGGATTCGCTGCGTTGATGTGCGATCGGGTCCGCCTTGGCGCGTGGCGCACGGCGCAGCGCCGGAGCTACGCAGCGGTGGCGCTGGCCCCCGGTTGGATGCTGTGGGCGGTCGACGGCGGTGTCTCCGGCGGCGACGTCGACCCGACCCAGCTCGACTACTTCACCCGGATCGGCGCCGACCTTTCACCGGATGTCAGGGTGATCCTCACCTGGCCGACCCCGGCATGGGCGACCGGTCATCGCCACGGCGAAGCCCAGGTGGCGCTCGACCGCTTCGTGATCGACACCCTGGGCGACCCCCGCCGGGTGGCGCTGTACCTGAGCGGTGACAGCCACCATTACGCCCACCTCATCGACGAGCAGCACGGTATCCACTACGTGACCGCCGGGGGCGGAGGCGCGTTTACCCACCCCACCCACACGCTGCAGCGACGCAGCGATCACCACTCCCCTGCCCGGGCCACCGTCCCCGCCGGAGCAGATGGCGCAACCGGGTTCGACCCTGCAGCCGGTCCGGTGCACCTCGACGGAGTCCCACCCGGCGAGACCGCCTTTGCCCTGACCGATGCCACCGGTCGCTTCGGGCCCCGCACGCTGCGACTGGGAGCGGTGTTCCCCACCTTTCGCCAATCCCGGCTGGCGTTGCTGCGCCACCTGGCCTTCCCGTTGATCAACCCTGGCTTTCTCGTCGTCACTGGCGCGATCAGCGCGGTGTTCGCCATGATCGCCGTGTTCACCGTCGGCGCTGGGCGCGAGCTGCTCGTCGGCCTCGACGGTCTGGCCGGTCACCTGATGACCAGGTACTGGGCCAATCCGCTCAGCTGGATTCCGTTGCTCATCGTGCTCGTCGCTACCACGCTGTTCGCCCGAGCCGAACGAGCCGACCGCGCCAGCGTCTTTACCGCGCGGGCGGTCGGTTTTGCCCATGGGCTGGCGCAGCTGGCGGTCATCGACGCCGTGCTCGGTTGGGCCTCGTCGGCCGGCGAGCGGCTGGGCAGCCTGGTCAGCGGACGGGACCCGGCGTCGCTGCTCGGCGTGACGATCTCCGCGCCGTCGCTCGTCGGCGGCATCGTCACGGTGGTGGTCGCCGCCGCCGTCGGCGCCCTGGCCTCGGCCTGGCTGCTCGCCGCCTACCTGGTCGTCTCCAACCTGGCCTTCGGCATGCACGACAACGAGGTGTTCTCAGCCCTGCGGCTCACGTCCTACAAGCATTTTCTGCGCATCCGGGTGGAGCCCTCGGGCGACCTGACCGTCTACCCGGTCGGCCTGGCGGCCACCCGGCGGCCGCTCCGCTGGAATGCGCCCTCGGGGGGCGTGGGCATCGACGCCCACCCGGCGACCTTCGCCAGCGATCCGCGCCTGATCGAGGCACCGTTCACGTTCGCTCGACCGTCCTTTCCAGCGCCCACAACCACAACCACACCCGCCCCTGTCCCGGACCCGACCGGGATGGGTCTCAGCGACCGAGCTCGGCCAGCACCGCAGCGACAAGCTGATCGAGCGGCACCTGGCGCTGAGGCGTCTCCGAGCGGTCTGGCCCACCCCGCAGCGGACGCAGCGTCGCCGCTCCGGCCTCCAGCTCGTCAGGTCCGATCAGCACCGCCACCTGGGCGCCCGAGCGGTCCGCCGCCTTCATCTGGGCCTTCATCGACCGGGGTCGACCCAGCCCCGCCTCGGTGAGCTCTCCGGCCCAGGAGCGATCGGTGGCCACGCCCGCTCGTCGCAGCGCTTCGGCGATCTCGAACCCGTACAGCGAACCGGTCGTGTCGACGACGAAGCAGTCGAGCGCCGTCGTGGGGGCATCGAACACGCCTTCGGCATCGCAGGCCAGCAGGGTGCGGTCAACGCCGATGGCGAAGCCGACGCCGGCGGTCGGCGGGCCGCCCAGCGCCTCGACGAGGCCGTCGTAGCGGCCACCGCCGCCGAGCGCGTTCTGCGAGGAGTCGAGCGCCTCGGTGGCGAACTCAAACGTGGTGCGCCGGTAGTAGTCCAGCCCTCGGACCAGCTTCGGCGACACCTCGGCCTCGATCCCCAGTGCGTCGAGGCCGGCCAGCACCCGTTCGAAGTGGGTGACCGACGCCAGGCCGAGGAAGCTGGACAGCTGCGGCGCACCGGCGATGATCGGCTGGTCCTCACTTCGCTTCGAGTCGAGCACCCGCAGCGGGTTGCGCTGAAGCGTCGTCGCCGCCTGCTCGGACAGGTCGCCCAGGTGATTGGACAGATAGGCCGCCAGCGCGTCGACGTAGGCGGCCCGCTCGGCGGCCTCGCCCAGCGAGTTGACCAGCAACCGCAACCGACGGAGCCCCAAGCCGCGAAAGAAGCGCCAGGCCAGCGCAATCGCCTCGGTGTCCAGGTCCGGGTCCTCGGAGCCCAAGGTTTCCAGCCCCACCTGGTCGAACTGCCGGTAGCGGCCCTTCTGGGGCTTCTCGTAGCGAAACTGCGGCCCGGAGTACCACACCTTCCAGGGCAGCACCGCCGGCCGGTGCTCGGTGAAGGCCCGGCACACCGACGCTGTCAGCTCGGGTCGCAACGCCATCGCCCGTCCGCCCTTGTCGGTGAACTCGTACATCTCCTTGGTGACGACGTCGGTCGACGCGCCCACCCTGGTGAACACACCCAGATCCTCGAACATCGGCGTGGCCAGGTGGCGGTACCCGGCCAGCTCGGCCGCATCAGCGAAGCGCTGCACCAGCGCCCGGCGCCGCTCGGATTCGGGGCTGAGCACGTCCCGGGTGCCGATCGGTGCGGTGAAACGTTCCGGGCGGGCGGGTCGGGCCGGTTGAGCCGGTTCGGTTGGCTGAGCGGTCGACGGATCGGGTTCGGGCACGGCGATCGATCGTAGCGGGGTGCGGCGGGTCAGCCGTGGGGCTGCACGCGGGCGGCGTCGTACACCGCGTCGACGCCGTACAGGTTGGCGAGCAGGCGGTCGAGGTGCGCCGGGTCGCCCAGCTCCAGGTCGAACCGCATCGTCGTCACCCGGTCGTCGCCGGTGCGGGCCTGCAGCGAGCGCACGCCCACCTGGGCCTCGGCGATCACCTGGGCGATGTCGACCAACAGGCGCGGCCGGTCCAGCCCCTTCACCTCGATCGCCACCTCCCAGCTGCCCCGGCTCTCCAGTTCCCATTCAACGTCAACCACGCGGTCGACGTGCGAGGACAGCGACACCGCATTGGTGCAGTCGCTGCGGTGCACGGCGATGCCCCGGCCCCGGGTGACGAAGCCCATGATCTCATCGGGGGGTACCGGGGAGCAGCAGCGGGCCAGCCGGACGAGCTCGTCGCGAAAGCCCTCGACGTGAACGCCGCTGCCGTCGCTGCGCCGAGGCCGACGCCGCTCGCCCAGCACCTCGCTGGCCAGCATGGGTCCGCCCGAGCCCGAACCGTGCTGGAGCTGGCGGACGAGGCGCCCAGCGACGGTGGCAGCCTGCACCTTCTCCTCGCCGATGGCGGTGACCAGAGCCTCGGCGCACGAGTACCCCATCTGGCTCGCCACCTCCTCGATCGTCTCCCCTTCGACCAGCTCTGCCGGCAACCGCTCGCGGCGCACCGCCCGTTCGAGCTCGTCACGACCCCGCTCGACGATGTCGTCGCGTCGCTCCCGGCTGAACCAGGACCTGATCTTGGACTGCGCCGACCGGCTTTTGACGAAGCCCAGCCAGTCCTCCGACGGTCGGTGACCGTCCTTGGCGGTGATGATCTCGGCGGTGTCGCCGGAGCTGAGCACGTGGTCGAGCGGCACCAGGCGCCCATTCACCCGGGCGCCGATGCAGCGGTGTCCCACCTCGGTGTGCACCCCGTAGGCGAAGTCGACCGGCGTCGAGCCGGCGGGCAGGGTGATCAGGCGCCCTTCCGGCGTGAAGACGTACACCTCGTCCTGGCCAAGGTCGGTCTTCAGGTTCAACATGAAGTCGTCGGGGTCGGTCAGGTACTGCTGCCAGTCGACGATGCGGTCCAACCAGTCGCCGTGGTTCTCGGCGTCCGGGTCGACCGGCGGCGTCGCCGCCGGCGCTTTCAGCACCGAGCCCTCCTTGTAGGTCCAGTGGGCCGCCACCCCAAACTCGGCCTGGCGGTGCATTTCACCGGTGCGGATCTGCACCTCGACCGTCTTGCCGCCGGGCCCGACGACCGTCGTGTGCAACGACTGGTACAGGTTGAACTTGGGCATGGCGATGTAGTCCCTGAACCGACCGGGGACCGGCCGCCACAGGGCGTGGATGGCGCCGAGTGCGGCGTAGGTGTCCGCCTCGTCGGTGACGATGATCCGCACGCCCATCAGGTCGTGGATCTCGTCGAAGCTCCGACCTCGGATCACCATCTTTTCGTACAGGCTCCACAGGTGCTTCGGTCGCCCGGTGATGTCGGAGTCCACCCCGATGCGCTCCAAACGAAAGCGCATCTCGTCGATCACCTGCATCAGGTACAGGTCTCGTTCCGGGGCGCGCTGGGCGACGAGGTGGTCGATCTCGGCGAACACCTGAGGGTGCAGGGAGGCAAAGCACAGGTCCTCGAGCTGTTGGCGCAGCTCGGTCATGCCCAGCCGGTGGGCCAACGGGGCATACACGTCGAGCGTTTCGCGGGCCTGCTTCTCCTGGTGGGCCGGCGACATGGCGGCCACCGTGCGCAGGTTGTGCAGCCGGTCGGCCAGCTTGATGACGATCACCCGCAGATCGTTGGCCATCGAGAGGATGATCTTGCGCATCGTCTCGGCCTTCTGGTGCGCCTTGGAGTCCACCTCGACGCGGTCGAGCTTGGTGCAGCCGTCGACGAGCACGCTGACCGTCGGTCCGAACTTGGCGCTGATCTCGGCCAGCGTGACGTCGCAATCCTCGACCGTGTCGTGCAGCAGCGCCGCACACACGGTGGCATCGTCGGCCCCGTAACGGGCGACGATGGTGGCGACGGCCAACGGGTGGGTGATGTAGGGCTCGCCGGATGCCCGCAGCTGCCCCTCGTGAGCGGCCTTGGCGAAGTCGTAGGCCCGCTCGACCAGGTCGACGTCGGGCCGGTCCCGGGCCTCGTTCATCGCCAGGATGAGCGGGCGAAGCTCCGACGCCCGCGGTGCGCTGTGTCGTCGCCACGGCAATACGCGTGTCACCGTCGGCATCGGGGGACCTCCTCGGTGCCGAGCCTACGCCGCACTCGCCGGGCCGACGCTCAGCGCTTGGACTTCTTGCGCGGCCGGGGTGGGTGGGGCCGCTCGTACAGGTCGGCCCGCTCGGCTGCCCGGTTGTCCGCCGCCACCGCCCCCTCGTGACGCACCGACGCCTGAGGGACCTTCGCTGCGCTGCGACGCTTGGAGTACTCGACCCAGCGGGTGTCGTTGGGATCCCCACCCCGATCGCTGATCCGCTGGCGGATCTTGACGAACTGCGGCTCGCGTTCCTTGAGCCACTCGAGCAACGTGGTGGCGACGACGATCGAGCTGTAGGCGCCGGCGACCAGGCCGATCAGCAGCGCGATCGAAAACTCCGACAGCGTCGCCTGCCCGTAGAAGCCCGCCCCGATGACCAGCATGGCGATCACGGGCATCAGCGCGGTGATCGTGGTGTTCATCGTCCGCATGAACACCTGGTTGAGGCTGCGACGGGACAGGGTGATGAACGTGTAGTGGCCGGTCTTGGTGTAGCGGGCCTGGTTCTCCTGGGATCGGTCGAACACGACGATCGTGTCGTAGAGCGAGTAGCCCAGGATGGTCAGCACCGCAATGACGGTCGGCGGGGTGACGTCGAACTGGAACAGCGCGTACATGCCGAGCGTGATGATCACGTCGTGCAGCAGCGCGGTGATGGCACCCACCGCCATGCGCCACTCGAGGCGGGCGGTGATGAACACCGAGACGAGCACCAGGAAGATGACGAAGGCCTTGGCCGCCTGCCGGGTGACCGTCTTGCCCCAGGTGGGACCGACGAAGTTGGTCTCGACGTCGGTCACCTTCACGTCGCCGGCCTGGGCCAGCTCGGCGGTGACCTTCGCCGACTCCCGTTGGTTGGTCAGATCGCTCTGCACCCGCACGATGCGCACGTTGTTGGCGTCGGTCACCACCTGCACCTTGGAGCCGGCAGCGACGTCGGCGTCGGCGAGCACGGCGGTGGCCCCGTCCTGGGTGAGCGTGTCCGAGGGCACCTCCCAGACGGTTCCGCCGACGAAGTCGACCGACAGGTTGAGCCCCCGGGCGAAGAAGGCCCCGAGCGAGATCATGATCAGCACTGCCGACATGATGAGGAGTCGGCGGTTGATGCGGGGGAAGTCGAAGTCGATCTGCCCCCGGTAGATGCGTCCGTAGGTGCTCACAGCGTGCCCCGATCGGATGTCGCCATCGCAGGAGTCGGTTCCGTCTCGGGGACCAGCGGCACGCCGGGGCCTCGCTCGTCGGCCAGTTCGGCCGGGGTGTAGAGCACCGGCACGCCAAAGCTGGAACGCCTGTTGGCCAGCTTGGAACGGGTGAGCAACGCCACCGCAGGGCGCATGAAGAAGTAGCTGGCCACCAGGTCGAGTGCGACCGCCACGCCGAGGTAGAAGGCGAAGCCCCGCACGCTGCCGGCGGTGAGGAAGTACAGCACCGCCGCACCGATCAGGCTGGAGGTGTCGGCCTTGACGATCGTGGAGAACGCCGACGGGAAGCTCTTCTCGCCGGCCAGGCGCAGGCTTTGGCCGTTGAGGACGTCCTCCTTGAGGTGTTCATAGAACACGACGTTGGAGTCGAGTGAGACGCCGATCGAGACGACGATGCCCACCAGACCGGCCAGCGTCAGCGTTGCCCCGAGCAACGAGATGATCACCCACAGGAGCGACCCCGACAGCGCCAGGCTGATGAACGCGACGACACCGAGCAGGCGGTAGTAGGCGATGAAGTAGATCGCCACGATGCCCAGGCCGATCAGGCCGGCGATGATGACCGCCCGCAGGGCGCCCTGGCCGAGGGTGGCGGTGACGGTCTGGGTCTGGCTCGGGCGCAGCTCGAGGGGCAGTGCGCCGTAGCGAAGGGCGGTGGCGACGTCCTTGGCCTCCTGCTCGGCGAAGGACCCGGAAATCGAGATCTGGTCCTTGTCGAAGGTCGCCTCGTTGATCGACGGCGCGGTCAGCACCTCGCCGTCCAGCACGATCGCCAGCTGACCCCGGGCCGCCCCGCTGGTCGAGTCCTGGGCGTTGGGCGGGCACAGCGGGTCGCCGTTGTAACAGAGGGTTGCGGCCTGGTTGAACTTGTCGATGCCGTCCTTGCCGCCCCGAAACGTCGGGCCGACCTGCCACTGCCCCTGCGCATCGAGGCCTGCGCTGGCGCCGGACAGCGCATCACCGGTCAGGAGCACCGGACCGAGCGTGTACTTCGTGTCGCCGTCCTTGCCCAGCAACGTGGCCTGTTCGTCCTTCATCGAGCCCAGCTCGTCCGGATCGGTCAACGTGGCGTCGTCGGCCTGCTCCAGCTGCAGCAGCTCCCCAAACTCCGGGCTGGTCACGTCGATCCCCTCGGCGTTCTGTGGGACGAACGCCGTCGTCGTCGGCGCTTCGGTCGCCGGTGCCGCCGTGGTGGGTGCCGCCGTGGTGGGCGTCTCCTGACCGGGCAGCCGCTTGGCCGCCTTGGCGCCGGCAAAACCCTGGGCGGGCGCAGGGGTGGCCGGCGTCGCCGTGGTGGCCGGGGCGGCGGTCGTCGCGGCCGGGGCGGCGGTGGTCGCAGGACCCTCCGGGGTTGCACCCTCCTCGGGGGTGGTGCCCTCCCCGCCGGCGTCGATGCCGCGAGCGTCGAGCTCCTCCTGTTGAATGTCGGCCGCGCTCTTGCCCTCGGGGATCTTCAGCTCCTTGCGGAGCTCGGCCTCGCGCTTGGGATCCGGCGGCACGACCGGGGTGCTGGACAGCACCGGGCGAAACTCGAGCTGCGCGGTGCGGCCAACCAGCTCCAGGGCGCGCTCTTGATCGTCGATGCCGGGCAGCTGGATGAGGATGTTGTTGCCCTGCGAGCTGATCTCCGGTTCGGACACGCCCAGCGCGTCGACCCGGCTGCGAATGATCGCAATCGCCTGTTCGACCTGCTCGTCGCTGACGTCCTCGGCCGGTTTGCCGTCGACGTAGGGCTCGAGCACCACCGAGATGCCGCCCTGAAGGTCGAGACCGAGGAGTGGCGAGGTGTTGGTCAGGATGACCGCCGCCAAGGCGCCCACCGACAACACGACGATGGCCACCATCTGGATGACTCCAGCCCGTTTCATCGCTTGGAGCGCTGGCCCTTGTCGCCGCCGTTCCCGTCGTCTCCGCCCTTGCCCTTGGCCTTGCCCTTGCCCTGACCCCGACCGGCACCGTCGGCATCGGAGGTGGTCGGGTCGTCGGTGGGTCGTGCGCCGCCGCCCATCAGGCCTCCGAGCAGCCCGCCACCCTTGGCGGGCGCAACCGGGGTGTCCTGGGATCGCAGCACCGCTGCCCGGGCCACCCGAACCACGACGTCGCGGTCGACCTCGAGGTGCACCGTCTCATCGTCGATGTGGTTGACCGTGCCGTACAGGCCCGATGAGGTGACCACCTTGTCGCCCACCTCGATGCCGCTGGTGAACGACGCCTGATCACGCTGCTTTTTCTGCTGAGGGCGGATGAGCACCATGTACATGACGCCCATCATGCCGACCAACAAGATGATCGAGAAGGCGCCGCTGCCGCCTGATTTCTCTTGCGCAAGTACCAGAAGAGTTTCCACGAGGGGGCGATCTTATGGGTCCCTGAGCACGAGTGGAAACCGGGGCGCCTTACGCCCAGACGGCGGCCACCTCACTCCTGAGAGCGTCGAGCGTTCCGGCGGCGATCGCGGCGCGCATGCGGTCCACAAACGCCAGCATCCAGGCCAGGTTGTGCAGCGCGCACAGGGTTTTCCCGGCCGGCTCCCCGACGACGAGCAGGTGCCGCAGGTAGCCGGCGGAGTAGGTGGCGCACACCGAGCAGGCGCACGCCGGGTCGATCGGCCGGTCCGACCGGGAGAACTCGGCCCGTTTGGCGTTGACGCGCCCCCGGTCGGTCAACAGCGTGCCGTGGCGGCCCAGCCTGGTGGGCAACACGCAGTCGAACATGTCGACACCACGGGCCACCGCCTCGATCATCGAGCGGGGGTCCCCCACGCCCATCAGGTAGCGGGGCTGATCGGCGGGCAGCTCGGCGATCGCCGCCTCGAGCGCCCCCATCATCGGGCCGCGCTCCTCCCCGACCGACAGGCCCCCGATGGCGTAGCCGTCGAAGTCGAGCGCCACCGTTCGCTGGGCCGACTCCCGGCGCAGTGCCGCATCGGTGCCGCCCTGACCGATGCCGAACAGCGCCTGATCGTCCCGGCGTCGGTGCGCCGCTTTGGCACGCTCGGCCCAAGCCGCAGTGCGCCGCACGGCGCGGGCCAGGTCGCTGCGCTCCGCCGGCAAGGGAAGGCACACGTCGAGCACCATCTGGATGTCGGCGCCGAGGAGTTCCTGGGTGGCCACGATGCTCTCGGGGGTGCAGCGCACCGTGTCGCCGTCGTACACCGAGCGAAAGGTCACCCCTTCGTCGTCGACCTTGGGCGACAGCGAGAACACCTGGAACCCGCCCGAGTCGGTGAGGAGGTGTCCACCCCAGCCGGCGAAACGTCCCAGGCCACCCAGTGCGGCCACCGTGTCCGCCCCGGGGCGCAGCATCAGGTGGTAGGTGTTGGCCAACATGAACTCGGCGCCCAGGTCGGCCAGCTGAGCGGTCGTCGCCGCCCGGATGGTGCCGCGGGTGCCCACCGGCATGAACACCGGGGTGGCAAAGCCCCCCTTGGGCGTCGGCACCCGGCCGGTGCGGGCGGCCCCGTCGGTGGCGGTGACGTTCAGCTTCAGCTTCATCGGGGGTCCTCTAACGGGTCGAGGGGCTGCGAGCGTCGATCGAGCAGCGTGGCATCCCCGAACGACAGGAACCGGTAGCCCTCGGCGAGTGCCCGGTCGTACAGCTGGCGCCAACGGGGACCGATGAACGCGTCGATCAGCACCAGCAGGCTGGACCGGGGCAGGTGAAAGTTGGTCATCAGCCGGTCGACGACCAGAAACTCGGCGCCGCGGTGCAAGAAGAGCTTGGTGGTGGCGGCGAGGTCGCCGCTGCGGGCCGCCGATTCGAGCGCCCGCAGGGTGGTCGTGCCGACCGCCAGCACCGATCCGGGCGTCGCCGGGTCGTGCGCAGCGCGGATGGCCGCCCAGGCGTCGGGGGCGATCCGGTAGCGCTCGCCGTGCATGGCGTGATCTTCGACGCGGTCGGCCGTCATCGGCCGGAACGTGCCCAGGCCCACCTCGAGGTCGACGCTGACCACCTGGGCCCCGGCCTCAACGACCGCGTCGAGCACCTCCCGGGTCAGGTGCAGCCCGGCGGTTGGCGCCGCCGCCGACCCGGGCCGGTCGGCGAACACGGTCTGGTAGCGCTCCGGATCGCGGGGCCGGTCGTCCAGGTACGGGGGCAGCGGCATGACGCCGTACTCCTCGAGGGCCGCATCGGCCGCGTCGTCCAGGTTCCGGCCGTCGAGGGTCCGGCCGTCGGCCGCGCCGTCGATGCCGAGCTCGACCACCCAACGGCCCTCGCCGTCGTAGGCCTCCAGGCGCACGTGAAAATCGTCGGGTCCGGCTGCGTCGGGACCACCCGTGTCGGGTCCAGCTGCGTCGGTCCGGACCTGTGGACGCAGCACATCGCCCGGCTTCAGCTTGGCCGACGGTCTCACCAGGGCCTCCCAACGGATGGTCGAACCGTCGAGCGGCGACAGCAACAACACCTCCCCGGCACCGCCGGTGGCGCGTCGGACCGCCAGGCGCGCCGGGCGCACCCGGGTGGTGTTGACGACGACCACGTCGCCCGGCCCCACTTCGGCGGCCAGGCCATCCACCCGGGAGTTCTCCGGCGCCCGGTCGGGGCCCCGGTCGATCAGCAGGCGGGCTGCATCGCGGGGCTCGACTGGCTCCTGGGCGATGGCCTCGACGGGCAGCTGGTACTCGAACTCGCTCAACCGCACTGGCTCCGTGCCTCCCGATCTTCCTCGTCGATCGTCCGACCGTGGCCGGGGTCGCCCGGACGGTGACCGGGCCCGAGGCGCCGCTCGCGTGACCCATGCCGCAGGGACGGCCTGGGCACCGACCCGGCCAGCGAGGAGACTACGCTCAACACTTCGGTGGTTCCGTCATTCGGATCGCAGCGTCAACCGCCCCTGGCCTTCGGCCCGACGGCCAGCCCACCGGACCATTCGAACCCACACCCCCCCGGCCCATCGATGCCGACAGCCACTTGCGAGGACCCCACGCGCCATGGACGACACCCGCCCCACCCTCGATCCCGCCGCTGCCGAGCTGATCGGCACCGATCCCGGCGAGGTGGTCGTGATCGGCGCCGGCCCGGCCGGCCTCACCGCCGCCTTCCAGCTGCACAAGTACGGCATTGCCTCGACGATCCTCGAGGAGTCCGACCAGGTCGGTGGCATCTCCCGCACCGAGGTGCGCGACGGCTGGCGCTTCGATATCGGCGGTCACCGCTTCTTCACCAAGGTGCCCGAGGTCGAAGCGCTGTGGCACGAGATCCTGCCCGACGAGGACTTCATGATGCGGCCCCGCAAGAGCCGCATCTTCTATGACGGCAAGTTCTACGACTACCCCCTGCGGGCCACCAACGCCCTGCGCAACCTGGGCATCATCGAGGCGATCCGCTGCGTGCTCAGCTACATCTGGGTGCGCATCCATCCGCCCAAGGATCAGTCCAACTTCGAGGGCTGGGTGGCCGCCCGCTTCGGCTGGCGCTTGTACCGCACCTTCTTCAAGGCCTACACCGAGAAGGTGTGGGGCGTTCCCGCCGACCAGATCGAGGCGGACTGGGCCGCCCAGCGCATCAAGAACCTGTCGCTGTTCAGCGCCGTGGTCAACGCGCTGCTGCCCAACCGCAACCAGAAGGACATCGCCTCGCTGATCGAGGAGTTTCAGTACCCCAAGTACGGGCCCGGGATGATGTGGGAGGTGTGTCGCGATCACGTGGTGGCCGACGGCTCGACCATGCACTACGAGACCGAGGTGACCGGCCTCCGCCACGCCGACGGCATCGCAACCCACGTGATCGCCACCCACCCCGACGGCACGACCGAGGAGCACGAGGCCGACCACATCGTCTCGTCGATGCCGATCTCGGCGCTGCTGGCCGGCATGGAGCCGCCGGTGCCCGACCACGTGCTGGCGGCGGCCAACGGCCTGAGTTACCGCGACTTCATCACGGTGGCCCTCGTCGTGCCCGAGTCCAAGGTGGACTGGAACGACAACTGGATCTACATCCACGATCCGGCCGTCGCCACGATGCGCATCCAGAACTTCGGCTCCTGGTCGCCGTACCTGGTCAAGGACGGCAGCAACGTGCTGGGCCTCGAGTACACCGTGTTCGAGACCGACCACGCCTGGACCGCCCCGGACGAGGAGCTGATCGAGCAGGGCAAGCGTGAGCTGGTGTACCTGGGCCTCATCGAGCCCGGCGACGTCGAGGGCGGCTACGTCGTGCGCCAGAAGAAGGCGTACCCCACCTACGACGAGACCTACAAGGCCAACGTCGACGTGCTGCGGAATTGGCTGGACACCCATACCTCCAACGTGCACCCGATCGGCCGCAACGGCATGTTCCGGTACAACAACCAGGACCACTCGATGTACACGGCGATGCTGACCGCCGAGAACATCGCCACCGGCTCCACCCATGATGTGTGGACGGTGAACGTCGAGGAGGAGTACCACGAGGAGGGCCCGGCCGAGAAGCCGAGCTTTGCGTCGAAGCCGTCGACCGGCCGGGACGCGCCGATCATCCCCTCGACCGCACCCCGCATCGAGCGCTGACGCCGCCCGGCACCGTCGCCGGGTCGCTCTGAAACGTTCCACATGGCACCGGGGGGCCGGTCGGAACCCGGTCGGCGCCGGGGTGGCTCAGTCCTCCGGGACCAGGCCGGCGCGGACCGCCCACGCCGCCAGGGAACTGCGGGTGCGACCGTCGAGTCCCAACTTGCGCTGCGCCGAGGTGATCAACCCGTCGACGCTTCGTTTGGGGCGGTTCAGGTCGCGGGCGATCTCCGGGCTGGCCATGCCCTGCGCCACCCGCCGGGCGACCTCGATCTCGGCGGGGGACAGCTGCGCATGATCCTCGAGAAACTCCATGCCCGCCCCGAAATAAACACCCCGATGGGCCGACAGCCCGGCCACGGTCAACATCGGCGATGTGGCGCCGGGCATCTCCGGCACT